>CANJYC010000040.1 GCA_947478985.1 Acidobacteriota bacterium
CCAACGCGCGTTGGCGAACTTCATGAACGGCAGCGCCTGGTTCAGCTGCACCTCGAAGCGGGAGCCTGGATGTGCGTCGATGTCGGCCGCATCCTCCGACGCAAATCGATTGTTCACCCTGTAGAGAACGAACACGCGCGTTGAGGTGACGGGCAGCACTCCATCGAGCGACGCCGTCAGCCCATACAAGCGTTCGTTCTGACCGCGCACGACTGATGCCGCCACCAGGGTCAGCGCCCGCGCATCTGGCGAGGCGCCGGTCCAATCGGCGTCGATCTGCGTATAGTCAACCGACGCGTGCACGCCTTCGATGACCTCGCCACGAACGTTGGCGCCCCACCCACGCGCATCGAAATCGCCGCCCGATGCCATGTCGAAGTGACCAATGCTCGCCGGTGTCGCATCGGAGACGGGCAGGCCGAAGAGCGTCACGAACTGATCGTCGACTCGCTGCCGGAACGCGCGCACGCCGATGACGACATCGCCGCCCCACTGCCGCTGTGCCGCAACCTCAAGGTGATCGGTACGCTCGGGAACGAAGTCACGGTGCGACAACTGCGAGAAAGTCCGTTCCGGCGGCAGCCACACGCCGGTGGAGGGGGGCAGGAATTCCTCGGCGCCGGGCGCAGCCTCGCGGTGCGACACAGTGGCGCGCAGTTCGAAGCTGTCCTTCGGATTCGGCCGGAGAGAAACCGTGGCGCGTGGGCTGATGAGCGCCCGATCGACCAGGTAGTCGTAGCGCGAATACTTGGTCCCGTAGCTGATGCCGAGGTGCGGTGTCAGGGCCCAGTTGTCGAAGGCATAGATCGCACCGACATTGCGGCTCCCATCGGCCAGCGCCGCCAGCGCAGCCGAGTTGCCGCCAAGATACCGCTGCATGCCGTAGGACAGCCCGGCTTCGACCCGATGCGACGCGCCTGCCGCCCGCAGGTAGGAACTTGATGCGTTCCAGGACGCGAGATCTCCCTGTGTCGTGGCGCTGCTGACGGCCCACTCGCCTCCGGTGGCCTGTGTGCCGAGGGAGATGTACGCAACGCCATGCGGCACCGGCCCTGCGTGCGTAAAGAGATCCTGTGGGCGATCGAACGACGTGCTGGTGAGGAAGTTGATCTGCCCCGTGAGGGGCAGGTCCGCCAGGAATGCGGTGGCCATCCGCGCGGACCGGCCGGCCGCCCGGCCCAGCCCTGCCACAGTTCCACCGAGCAAAGCATCGTCACCCTGAACCTCGAGGACCCCTGCATCGACGTCCCTCAGCACGCTGCGCTTGAGATGGCGCAGCCGCCAGGCGACCTCCCCCTGATCGGATGTGCCCGAGTTCTCGGTTGCAGGGTCGGACACAGGACCGCCTGAGCCCATCCCGGCTGCCAGCACTTGCGGCTGCTCGCTCTGATTGAGGCGTGTCAGCGCGATGGTCGACGAGTTCTGCCCGTTGGTGCTGACCTGGATGATGCGTGCCGGGGCGGGAAGATAGCCCTGCAGGTGGGCGCGAAGAAGGTACGGTCCGGCAGTCAGGTGACGAAATGCAAACCGGCCTTCGGCGTCGGATACGGCGAAGGCCGTCATCGAACCGAGAGCCGACACAACGGCTCCGCTCAGGGGCTGTCCCCGGTCGTCAAGCACAAGGCCTTGCAGGCCTGACTGCCGCGCGTCTGCCTGCGCGACCGCCGGCGGCAACGCCGCCGACGATTGCGCAGCTGCAGAACGGGATCCGCCTACGCACACGATCACCGCCAGGAAACACAGCGGCAGAACACGCGTCATAGGCGAATCACTCACTTCCTGCTGACTATCCGGCCACCACCACGAAGTTGGCGTTCTGCGTCACCGTCTTGCCTGAGATCTTGTCCGTGATCTTGATCTCGAGACGGTAATCCCCTTCCGGGAAACTTGTGAGCGGCAATCCCAGCAGGTAGCCCATGAGCTGGTGTCCGAGATTGGCGTCAAAGTCCGGCTGCAGCGTCTGCGCGCTCAACTCCTGCGGCGCGGTCTTGTTGAAGTACTTCTCGGTATCGCCCGTCTTCTGGTGAAAGCTGTAGTCGATGACGAGGTTGGGCTTGCCGGCCGTGTTGCCCGCGCCGTAGACCCAGAAGACCAACTGGAGCTCGCTGCTCTTCTTGAACTTCCCGTCCGGCGACGGCACAAGGCGCACGCCGTTCAAGGTGTAGGGCTGCTCCAGCTGTTCCGCCGGGGTCAGTGGCTTGGCAATGGGTTCGACGGTACTGGCAAGGATGACGCTGCTCGTCTGCAGGTCCGTCGAGGCGAAGTTCGGAACCGTCAACGCGTGACGGAGCACGCCGACTTTGCGGGGCGGAGCATTCTTCTGCTCCTTTTCCGGCGTCCGCTCCTTGGCAAACACCAGCACGTCGTAGTTGCCGGGCTTCACGGCAATGGCGCGCTGGACCTTGCCGTCAGCGCCGACAGGACCGAAGAAGATGTCCTCCCACGGATAGACGGGGCGCGCAGGCTGTTCGTCGCGGGCGCGCTCCTTGCCAGCCGCCGCAGCGGGGGCCGGCGCCGGGTCCTTGCTGATGACTCGCACATACATCGCCACCCCTGGAGCCGCCACCTTGGCAGGGTCGATCGACAGGGTGAACGGCACGTAGGTCACGCCGTTGGCCATGAGCGAGTAATAGTTCGACGTCCACGCAATGGGCAGGTCGGTCGGCCCGGGCTCGGTGCCCGCTGTCACACCTTCAGCGACCTTGACCAGCGCTTCGATGTCCTGCTGCTCCTGCTTGGTACGCTTCGGTTGGTCACGCTTGGAATTTGGTGCGCCCTGCGCAAAAAGCGTCGGCGCCATTGCACCGACGAACGCCAACGCGACACTGAGGGCTACAACCCGGCGGATCTGCATAAGTCTGTTCTCTCCAGAGTGTTGAATCGCCTGATCATAGGCGTGGCTCGGGGGCATGTCAAACCTTCAGATGCGCCGACAAATAGCAGTAAATGTTAGGGATATCGGCGATTGGTGTCGATTCCTTCCACGCGTCCACGTGCTAACATCGGCACCCCCGGACGCTGTGGCTGGACTCCGGATGCAGACCTTCGCGTGGGATCGCATCACCCCAGGAAACAGGTCGGCTTGGAACGTGATGGCGCGGCGCGCGAGCCCCCCCGCGAGGAGATTGAATGACGATTACGAAGGTGCACGGTCGAGAGGTCCTCGACTCCCGAGGCAATCCCACGGTTGAGGTCGATCTTTCGGCGGGCACGGCGTTCGGCCGGGCTGCAGTGCCGTCCGGCGCCTCGACGGGCGAACGCGAGGCGCTGGAACTCCGCGACGGCGATTCATCCCGCTATCTCGGCAAGGGCGTGCGCCAGGCCGTCGGGCACATCAACGGTGAAATCGCGGCAACGCTGGTCGGCCAGCCCCTCGATCAGCGGGCCATCGACCAGCGGCTCATCGGCCTCGACGGTACCCCGGCGAAGAGCCGGCTCGGCGCCAACGCACTGCTCGGCGTCTCGATGGCGGCCGCCCGCGCAGGCGCGGTAGCGGCGGGCCGTCCGCTCTACGAACACCTCGCGCACCTTAGCGGCCGAATGCCAGCGGACGGCACGTATGTGCTCCCGGTGCCGATGATGAATATCCTCAACGGCGGCGCTCATGCGGACAGCAGTGTCGACCTGCAGGAGTTCATGGTGATGCCGGTGGGCCTGCCCACCTTCGCCGAAGCGTTGCGGGCGGGGACAGAGATCTTCCACGCGCTTCGATCGATCCTGAAGAAAGCCGGACACTCGACGGGCGTGGGCGACGAAGGGGGCTTCGCGCCCAATCTGAAGTCCAACCGGGCCGCGCTCGACCTCGTGGTGGAAGCGATCGGCAAGGCGGGGTTCACCGCAGGTCAGGACATATACCTGGCGCTGGATGTGGCGTCGAGCGAGCTCTTCGACAAGAAGAACTACATTTTCAAGAAGTCGGGCGAACCCACACGCACCGCCGCAGAGATGGTTGAGATGTACGCCGATTGGGTGCGGCAGTATCCGATCATTTCAATCGAAGACGGCCTGGCTGAAGGCGACTGGGACGGCTGGAAGGCGCTCACGCGCGCGCTCGGTGCGCGCGTGCAACTGGTCGGCGACGACGTATTCGTCACCAATCCCGACATTCTTCGGCGGGGCATTGCAGACGGCATCGGTAACGCCCTGCTCGTCAAGCTCAATCAGATTGGAACGGTCTCGGAAACGCTCGACGCGATCAACATCGCGCGCGAGGCCGGCTACTCGACGATCATTTCCCATCGATCCGGCGAAACCGAAGACAGCACCATCGCCGATCTCGCGGTCGGCACCTGCGCCGGCCAGATTAAGACCGGCTCGGCCAGCCGGAGCGACCGCGTCGCGAAATACAACCAGCTGCTTCGCATCGAGGAAGAACTCGGGAGCGCGGCACGTTATGCCGGACGCTCGGCGATCCGGCAACTCGCGGAACGGGTATAGACATGTTTCGACTCGTCCTGCTCCGCCACGGCGAGAGCACGTGGAACAAGGAGAACCGGTTCACCGGCTGGACCGACGTCGATCTCTCAGACAAGGGCCGTGAGGAGGCGCGCGAGGCGGGGCGGCTCATGGCGGCGGAGGGGTTCGCGTTCGATATCGCCTACACGTCGGTGATGACGCGCGCGATCCGTACGCTCTGGATCGCCCTCGAGGAAATGCAGCTGTTGTGGCTTCCCGTGGTCAAGTCGTGGCGACTGAACGAACGCCACTACGGCGCACTGCAGGGACTCAATAAGGCTGAGACGGCTGCGGCGCATGGCGAGGCGCAGGTCAAGATCTGGCGTCGCAGCTATGACATCCCGCCGCCGCCCTTGACCCTGGACGATCCTCGTCATCCATCGCGCGACCGCCGATACGCGGGTGTGCCGCCGCAACAGTTGCCGCTGACCGAATCCCTGAAAGACACCGTCGAGCGCTTTATCCCGTATTGGCACGAAGTGATCGCGCCGGATATCAGGTCGGGCAGGAATGTGCTGATCGCAGCCCACGGTAACAGTCTGCGCGCGCTCGTGAAGTACCTGGATACGGTAGCCGAGCAGGACATCGTCGAGTTGAACATCCCGACGGGGGTGCCGCTGGTTTATGAACTCGACCAGGATCTCAAACCGCTGCGGAAGTTCTATCTGGGAGACCAGGACGCGATCCGCCAGCGTGCTGCGGCGGTGGCCAGCCAGGGAAAAGCGACCTAGCAGCCTATTCCACGGTCTCCTTTGGCGCTTCGTCAGCACCAATCCGCAGGGAACGAAGAAAGCGCTTGTCGTTGATGGTGAGGTCGAACCTCTGACGCGCGGGCAACAGGCGCGCAGGGGTCGTGATCTTGGTGACGGCGCTGCCGCTGGTACGGTTGACAAAACCGACGACGGCTTCGAGCGTCACTTTCATGTCGAAGCCGGCCTCCCGCGCCCGTGCGCGACAGGCTTCAACCTGAGGATTTTCGGCGATGGCTGCGGCTATCGCGTCGGCCAGCTCTTTGGCGAACCGGTTGACGACGTCATCCATGTCAGCTCCTCCTCCGCCACCGGGCCCGGTTCCGGGGCGTCTCCCGATCCACGGCAACCTCATCCGGTGAGGTCGGCGGGGATTGGGCGCCAAAAGCGTTCATTTATATGGGTTTAGCCCTACCCTGCAGTCGAATTATTCTAAATGTCGATCTCACGGGTGTCAACAGACTGGCTGTCTGTCCTTTTTTGACACCATCACGTAAAGGTCAGGTGCGTCGACACTTACAGGTAGAATCGGCGGAGCGTGGCGACCGCCCCTGAGCCGAGGCCCTTCGCGGCCCCAGACGCCCTGGCCGACCTCGATCACGAGCGTGACATCGGGCGACCGGGCCAATTCCCATTTACCCGCGGTGTCCAGCCTGACATGTACCGGGGCCGCCCCTGGACCATGCGTCAGTACGCGGGATTCGCTGACGCCGCCGAGTCCAACCGGCGTTACCGCTACCTTCTCGCCCAAGGTGTCAGCGGCCTCAGCGTCGCCTTCGATCTCCCCACACAGATCGGCTACGACTCGGACCATCCCCTTGCGGCCGGAGAGGTTGGCAAAGTCGGTGTGGCGATTGATTCCATTGAGGACATGGCGGCGCTCTTCGACGAGATTCCGCTGGGGCGGGTCTCGACCTCGATGACGATCAACGCGACGGCCATCATCCTCCTCGCCTTCTACATTGGCGTGGCGAAGCGGCAGGGCGTCCCGCTCTCGGCTCTCGCGGGAACCGTGCAGAACGACATCCTGAAGGAATACGTCGCCCGCGGCACCTACATCTATCCACCGCGTGCCTCACTCCGGATCGTCACCGACGTGATCGCCTACTGCCAGCGCGATCTGCCGCAGTGGAACACCATCTCGATCAGCGGATACCACATCCGTGAGGCCGGCTCGACAGCGGTACAGGAGGTTGCCTTCACGCTGGCGCACGCCAGCGCGTACGTGCAGGCGGCCCTGGCCGCAGGTCTCGACGTCAACGAGTGCGGGCAGCGCCTCTCGTTCTTCTTCAACGCCCACAACGACTTCCTGGGCGAGATCGCAAAATATCGCGCCGCCCGCCGGATGTGGGCGCGCATCATGCGTGATCGATTCGGCGCCACCAGTCCGCGCGCACAGCAGCTGCGTTTTCACACCCAGACGGCCGGCAGCACACTGACGGCGCAACAACCGGACAACAACATCGTCCGCGTGGCGCTCCAGGCATTGGCTGCGGTGCTGGGGGGCACGCAGTCGCTGCACTGCAATGGTCGCGACGAGGCGCTGGCGCTGCCCACCGAGGAGAGCGCCACCATCGCGCTGCGCACGCAGCAGATCCTTCTGCATGAAAGTGGCGTCGCGGCTACGGCGGACCCGGTGGGCGGGGCCTATGCCATCGAGGAGCGGACAACCAGCATCGAACGCGAGGCCCAAGCGCTGCTCGATCAGATCGACGAAATGGGCGGCACACTCGCGGCCATCGAAACCGGCTTCATCCAGCGCCAGATTCAGGACGCGGCCTACGAGGCACAGCGGGCGATCGACGCCGGCCGGGCCGTTGTCGTCGGCGTGAATCAGTTCGCCGATGCCTCTGCTTCACGAGTGGCGGTCTTCCGCGTCGACCCGGAAATGGAGCGCCGGCAGATCGAGCGGCTGCGCGCACTCCGCGCGGGACGCAGCGAACATGCGTGGCGCGAATCGGTCTCCGCGGTCGACCGCGCCGCGCGCGATGGATCCAACCTTCTGCCACCCATCATCGCGGCCGTCGAGCAACATGCCACGCTCGGTGAGATCGCCGACACCCTGCGCAACGTCTTCGGCGAGTACCAGGCCCCATAATGAGGCCGGGGCCGGGTCATCGCGTTTCGTAGGAACGGCCAGACTTCTTCCATGGACGCGCCCTTGCTTGACGTGCGGAACCTGACGGTCACCTTCGCGGACACGCCCGCCGTCACTGACGTCAGTTTTCAGCTGGCGTCGGGTGAAACGCTCGGACTGGTCGGCGAGTCCGGCAGCGGCAAGTCGGTGACGGCGTTCTCGATCCTGCGCCTCCTCCAGCCACCCGGACGTGTCACCGCCGGGCGCGTGCTCTTCGAGGGACGGGATCTGCTGACGCTCCAGGAACGCGAGATGCGCACGGTGCGCGGCGCCCGCATCGCGTTGATTTTTCAGGAGCCGATGACGGCTCTCAATCCGGTAATGCGTATTGGCGATCAGATCGCTGAAGCACTGACGGTGCATGGAAGCAGCCGGACCGCGGCGCGCGCGCGTACCGTGGAACTGCTGGAGGCGGTGAAGATTCCCGACGCCCAGCGACGCGAGCGTGATTACCCGCACCAGCTCTCGGGCGGCATGCGGCAGCGCGTGATGATCGCCATCGCCCTGGCCTGCCGCCCTTCGCTCATCATTGCCGACGAACCCACCACCGCCCTCGACGTCACCATCCAGGCGCAGGTGCTCGATCTGCTCCGCGAACTGAAAGCGCAGTTCAACCTCGCGCTGCTGCTCATCACGCACGATTTCGGTGTCGTCGCCGAGATGGCAGACCGCGTCGCGGTGATGCATCGCGGCACGCTGGTCGAGACCGGAGCCGTACGACAGATCCTGCGCTCGCCCACACACGAATACACCAGGACGCTGCTCGCCGCCGTGCCGGGAATGCAGCCGGGCAGCCTCCGCTGATGCCGCTCCTGGAGGTTCACAACCTCGTCAAGCATTTCGCGCGGCCGCAGGGCTACCTGCGGCCGCCGTCAATCGTGAAGGCCGTCGATTCGGTGAGCTTCACCATTGACGAGGGCGAGATGTTCGGGCTCGTGGGGGAATCCGGCAGCGGCAAGAGCACGACCGGTCGCTGCATCCTGCGCCTGATCGAGCCGACGTCCGGAGAGGTGCGCTTTCGGGGCGAGGATGTCGCGCGGTTTTCACCGTCGCGCATGCGGCTGGCACGGCGCGACATGCAGATCATCTTTCAGGACCCGTATTCATCGCTCAACCCGCGAATGCGCGTCGGCGACATCGTCGAGGAACCGCTGGTGATTCACGGGCTCGGCACGCGCGACGAGCGCCAGACGCGGGTCGCTGAGCTGTTTGCCCTCGTCGGACTGGATCAGGAGATGCTGAAACGCTATCCGCACGAGTTCAGCGGCGGTCAGCGCCAGCGCATCGGTATTGCGCGGGCGCTCGCGCTCAAGCCGGCGTTTATCATCGCCGACGAGGCCGTGTCGGCCCTCGACGTCTCCATCCAGGCACAGGTGGTGACGCTGCTGATGGACCTGAAGTCGCAGCTCTCCCTGACGTACCTCTTCATTGCCCACGACCTGCGACTGGTCGAACACATCTGCAACCGAGTGGCCGTGATGTACCTCGGACGGATTGTCGAGATGGGAGACACCCGCGCACTGTTTGCACAGCCGACGCATCCGTATACGCGTGCGCTGCTCAGCGCCATTCCGGCGCTCGATCCGGATGCGCCACGAGGGCGCATCACGCTGGATGCCAGGACGCTGCTGCCGGAGGCGCCGTTACGCGAGGTCGGCGCGGGCCACTGGGCTGCGGTCTGATCGGACGTCCTTCTCCACCTGTCCGTCCCGAATGTGAATCGCACGGTTCGCCAGTGCCGCGACGTCGGCTTCGTGGGTGACGAGCACAATCGTGTTGCCGCTCTCGTGCAGACGCGCGAACAGGGCCATGATCTCCAGGCCTGTCTTGGTATCGAGATTTCCCGTCGGCTCGTCCGCGAGCAGGATCGAAGGATTGTTGACGAGCGCACGTGCGATCGCGACGCGCTGACGCTGGCCCCCTGACAGTTCGCTCGGGCGGTGTGTCATCCGGTGCGCCAGTTCCACCTTTTCGAGCGCAGCCTTGGCACGTTCTTGCCGGACCTTGGCGGGAACGCCGGCGTAGACGAGCGGCAGTTCCACGTTGTGCAGGGCGGAGGCCCGTGGCAGCAGGTTGAATGTCTGAAAGACGAAGCCGATCTCTTCGTTCCTGATGCGCGCGAGCTCGTTGTCGTTCATCTGGCTGACCTGCTTGCCGTTGAGCAGGTAGCTTCCCCGGCTGGGCGTATCGAGGCAACCGATGAGATTCATCAGCGTCGATTTACCAGAGCCTGATGGTCCCATGATGGCCACGTATTCGCCGCGTTCGATCTGTACCGAGACGCCGCGAAGCGCGTGGATTTCCTCATCACCCATGATGTAGGTCTTCCACAGGTCGTGCGTTTCGATCAGGGCCATGAAACCTATGACGACTTGAGGCGCGCCAGCAGCGACTTGACCACCGGCGGGGCGTCGTTGGGCACGTGTGCGTTCCAGTTTCGGGTGTTCACGGGGACGAGAATCAGCGTACCGCCGGCCGCCATGGGCTTCTTGCGCTGCTGGGCAATCGCGCCACCAAGCTCGTCCACCGGCGCGACGACCGGACCCATCAGGAAGACCACCAGATCGCGCTGGTTGTCCTTCTTCATCTTCGAGGCCTGTCCCCAGCTCTCGGTCACGGCCGCCCCGTCAACCGTGTCGACGAAGCGCCCGAGCACGCGCGGTGGCAGCTTGAGCTTCCAGAATGGTGGCTTGGGGATGCAGCCGATCTGAAACCCCGGAGCCTGCACGGCCTCCCAGCTCGCGAATTCGGCCGAGAGTGCCTGACGGAACCGCATCATCGCCGCCCGCAGGACAAGATCGGATGATGCGGCGCGATCCTGCTCGAAGACCGACCCCAGGGGCACCGCAGAGGCTGCGGGCTCAGCCGCTGGCCGCGGCGATTCCTGGGGCGTAGGCTGCGGTACCTCGTCGGCCGCGACGACGGGAGCGCCCGCCGGACCCGCGGTGCGGACCTGTGCCGCACCGGCCTCTCCCGACCGCAACAACTCTTCGTATTCGGCCCGCAGCTCATCATTGCTGAGCGTCTTGTACGCCTGAGTCAGTTCCGCAGCCTTGACGGCCGCGATCTCCTGGAATTCCTCGCCGAGATGCTGAACCTTGTCGGGGTGGTACTTGGCGATCTCGCGGCGGAAGCTCCGCCGGATCTCGTCGAGGGTTGCGGTGGTCGGAAGGCCGAGAAGCTCGAAGTAGGTCTTGCTCACTGCCCTCTACTTCTTGAACTCAGCCACGTTGCTCGCCGCCGGGAGCTCCGGCATCTCCCGCTGGTGGCGAAGCTTCTTGATGTGCGACTTGCCGCGCCCGATTTCGCTGTTCTTGGCGCAATAGGGGCAGAATTTCCAGCCGGCCTGCATCGGCTTGTGACAGTGCAGGCAACCGCCGCCCACACGATGGCCGCACGACGGACAGGCGACGAAATCCGGCGAGACGCTGACACCGCACGACGGACACGCACTGCGCGCCTCGCGCACCTCGGTGACGACGCGAAGCAATTCCTCTGGCGTGGTCACCCCGGCCTTGACCTTCAACAGGCCATCCTCGCCGAGCGAGACCATCCCCGCGGCCAGCGCCGCATCGCGCAGCGACGCTTCGGAGCCACGCTGCGCAATCTCGCGGCGCAACTTGTCGCTGACGTACATGATTTCGTAGATGCCGACACGACCGCGGTAGCCCGTGTGGTTGCACTGATCACAACCGACGGCGCGATAGAACGTCAGCGTCGATGCCTCGGCCTCGCTGATGCTCATCGCCCGCAGCGTTTCAGCGTCCGGGGTATAGGGGCGACGACAGGGCATGCACAGGCGTCGCATCAGCCGCTGCGCGACCACGCCGATGAGCGCCGACGCGCTCACGTAGGGCTCGATGCCGATATCGGTCAACCGCGTGACACACGACGGGGCGTCATCAGTATGCAGCGTCGAGAGCACGAGGTGGCCGGTCTGTGCCGCCTGCATGGCGATCCGAGCGGTTTCCTGATCACGAATCTCGCCGACGAGCACGACGTCCGGATCCTGTCGAAGGATGGAGCGCAATGCGCTCGCGAACGTCAGCTTGATCTTGGCGTTGATCTGCGGCTGGTTGACGCCCGGGATCTGGTACTCGACCGGGTCC
>CANJYC010000041.1 GCA_947478985.1 Acidobacteriota bacterium
CGGCGCACCAGTTCGTCGCGCGTGACGAGCTCGCCTCCTTCGACGCGATCGACGTCACACACCTCGGTCAGGCGGGCGATCGTCGACGAGGGGAGCGTGCTGGTAAGGAGGACGGACGGCTTCAATGGCCGTAGGACTTGCAGAATCCGCAGTGGTTACACGCCACGGCGGGCTCGACCAAGCACGGGCCGTCGCTCGCCGGGAGCCGGAACATCTGATGGGACGGCGCCGCGATCGGTGGCTGCGGTGCCCGGGTGTCAGCACGGGCCGGCGCATCGCTGACATGGCGCGCGATGGCCGCGCGGACGAGCGCGCGCAACTCGACCTCGGTCATTCGTGCAGATCCACCTGGTCGACGATGCCAATGATCGCGGCGTCGACCGGAGCCGCTTTGACACCCAGCGCTTCGCCCGCGGCGCGCCCTTCAATCACGATCAGCACCTTTTCGTGCTCACCGGCGCCCACCGCGTCCACCGCGAGGAGCGCGACGCCGCGCGGCTCGTCATCGAGCGTGAGCGGCTGCACCAGCAGGAGCTTCGCGCCCTCGAACTTGCGGTGCTTCTGGGTGGAAACGACGGTGCCGATGACGCGGGCGATCTGCATGTGTCGTGGCGCCTCGCTAGCGGACCGGTGGCGCCGCCGGCTTGCGGCGCTTTGGGACGGGCGCCAGATCGTAGTGATCGACGATGCCGACCACGCCGGCGTCGGCGGGAACCTCGACGGGATAGAACGGGAAGCTGGCTTCCTTGCCGCGCACGAAGAACACCGTCTCTCCGGGGCCGGCGCCGACCGAATCAACCGCCACGAGCGTTCGGCCAAAGGCGGTGCCGTCAGCCGCAATCGGCTGCAGCACGAGCAGCGTGACGCCGGACAGGTTCGGGTCCTTGTGCGTGACGACGACGTCGCCGACAACTTTGGCTAGCTGCATGTCAGAAATCGCACGGCCGGTCCGGGTGCACTCAGTCGCCGGCGGTGACGTCGACCTGGTCGACGATGCCAACGACCGCCGCGTCGATGGGACAGTCCTTCATCCCTGACGCCATGCGAGCCGAGCTGCCGCTAACGATGAGCACCGTCTCGCCGACGCCGGCATCGACTGTGTCCACGGCCACCAGATAGTTGCCCTCGGCCTTGCCGTGCGGGTCCATCGGACGGGCCACCAGCAGCTTGGTGCTGACCAGGCGCGGATCCTTCCGCGTGGCAACAACGGTCCCGACGATGCGGGCAAGGATCATCGCGGTGAAATCAGGAAGGTTACGACTTGCCGGCGCCCGCGGTGGCCTTGCCGATCGGCAGCGCGTCTTCGAGGTTCGCGTGCGGGCGCGGGATCACGTGCACCGACACCAGTTCCCCGACGCGTCGCGCGGCGGCGGCCCCGGCATCTGTGGCGGCCTTCACTGCGGCGACATCGCCACGGACGATCGCCGTGACGTAGCCGGCTCCGATTTTTTCCCAGCCGACCAGCGTGACTTTCGCTGCCTTGACCATGGCGTCAGCCGCCTCAATCATGGCTACGAGCCCTTTGGTCTCGACCATTCCCAACGCCTCGCCCATTTGGTCCTCTAGTCTTTGAGATTGCTGACGGCGTCAGCGATCAGTGCCGTGAGTTCGCCGTATGTTAGCCGAATTTCCCCGTCTCTGCTTGCCTTCTGGAGCATCCCGGACACATCCGGCACAAGTCGCTCGGTGGCCGATGACGGCGCCTCCAGCACCTGGCAGACCGCCTGTTCGCCCGACATGGGCGCCCCGGCGGGATCGGTGCAGAGCGGCGCGGGAGACTCAATGCCGTACATACCGCGAAGCCCCTGGAGCCGCTCGACTTCCTGGCGGGAAATCAGGTTTTCGCCGCCGAGCATTCGCGCGACGAGGCTGATCTTCGCGAAATGCTCGATCGTTTCCATCTTGTAGTACGCCGCCATAACGCTCGGGCCGCAGGTGACGGCGCCGTGGTTGGCGAGCAGCATGCCATCGTGGGCCTTGATGTATTTCCGCACGGCATCTGGCAGCTCGGGCGTGGACGGCGTGCCGTACTCGGCGATGGGAATACTGCCGAGCGTCGTGATGACCTCGGCCAGCACCGCCCGGGTCAGCGGGATGCCGGCCACGGCAAATCCGGTCGCCATCGGCGGGTGCGCATGGACGACCGCATTCGCATCGGGACGGTTGCGGTAGATTTCGAGGTGCATCGGCAGCTCGGATGACGGGTCGCGGTCGCCGGCGATCTTCTTCCCCGTATAGTCGACGATCACCATCATGTCCGGGGTCATGAACCCCTTTGACACGCTCTTCGGCGTGGTGATTAGTCGCTGGTCGTCAATGCGGGCGCTGATGTTGCCGTCGTTGCTCGCGACAAATCCCCGGCTGTACAGGCGGCGTCCCGCTTCCACTATGTCGGCGCGGAGCTGTTCTTCGTGTCGGGTACTCATGAACGTTGACGGAACTGCGCCAGACACGCCTCGGAGCAGAAATACTGCGTCGTTCCACCACGGGCGAGAGACAGCGACGCGCGGGGTGCGACGTGTGTGCCGCAGACAGGATCGCGGACAAGGCGCACCACCGGTGACTGTCCTCGTGGTCCGCGGCTGACCCGTGGCGATGATCCGCTTGCCGCCGCGATCACGTTGTCCACGACCTTCCAGAATGCCTGGGCGATCATGATGAACAGGACCGTGAGCAGCAGAAAACGAATCACGCTAGCTCCCGGGAGCGCCGTTCTTGTGAGCCGCTGCCACGCCTTCCAGGGCGCGCTTGGCCGCTGTCGCCTCGGGACTGTTAGGGGCCACGTCGATGACCTTCTGCCAGGACGCCGTCGCGCCGACGAGGTCCTCCTTACCGAACGCCTTGACGATGCCCTGGTTTAGGAGTGTCTTGGTGTGTCTGGGATCGAGCGCGAGGGAGTGCTCGAACTGCTGCAACGCCCTGTCGGGCTGGTTGGCGTAGTAGTACGCAACGCCGAGATCGGTGCTCGCATCCACGTTCTTCGGATCGTTTTTCAGCGCCGTCTCGTACCAGGAGATCGCGTCGATGTATTGCTCGCCGTCGAAATACGTGTTGGCCAGCTCCACGGCCGCGCGGGCGTTGGTCGGATCGCTCGCGAGAATGGTCTTCAGCGACTGCACCTTCGCGTCATCGAGCTTGGCCGGCTGCTGACCACTCCCTGACGCAGCCTCAGCGGCGGCCGGCGCGGGCGTTGTGACAGCAGCGGTGGCGGCCGCGGACTTCTGAGCCTGCTGTGTACCCAGCACCCAGCCCAGGATGACGCCGAAACAGATGCCGGCGATGGTGAAGACGATGGATTCAGCTCTCATGGATGTTCTTGGTTTCGGCCTGATCTTATCCTAGGGCCTCTCCCCGCGCTCAGCCCAGCGTGCGCTGGAACCACTCGATGAGCGCCCGGACCAGATCCGGCTGCTCCGACAGCAGCATGGACCCGTGAGCCGCCGTATCGGACCAGTGCGTCTCCCGTGGTCCTGGGGCGTCCTTAGCCAGTTCCCGAGCGGATCGGGCAGCGTAGGGATCCTTGAGGCTGGCCATCAGCAGTGCGGGACGGGCACCGTACTGACGCATCGCTCCTTCAATTCTGAGCCCGCGGTAATCGAGTGACACCGACACCAGGGCAACCGATCGGATCAGCGGGTTGTCGGCGGCAGCCATCGCCGCCAGGTTCGCACCGAGCGATGCCCCGGCCACGCCGATTGCGCCAGCACGGACATCCGCGCGCGCGGCGAGGTAGGCCACGGCCGCCTGGATGTCGCGCGGCCAGAGCGCCAGTTCGCTGTTGTCCGCCGGCAGGTACTGTTTCGGCAGATCGATGGCCAGCGCCGTAATGTGCGCGTCGGCCAGCCGCTGCGCCACACCCTGCCAGTCCTCCTTCGTGCGCCCGAGCATCGGCACAAGCACCACTGCGGGCGCGGGCTTGGCGTCGGTCTCGACGAGGTAGCCCCCGATGGCGTGCCCGTCCTCGCCACGGAAGGTCACAGCGCGACCGGCCGCCAGCGCGTCCACGGCCAGCAGCAGGCATGCGCATGAGACAAGGGCCAGGGTCCGCAGACGGATCGTCATGAGTTCAGCACCTGGAGATAGGCCCGCACGCTCCGGTCGAGCCCGACGAACAGAGCCCGGCTGACGAGCGCATGACCGATTGACACCTCATCGAGATACGGCAGCGTGCGAAACAGGACGAGATTATCGAGATCGAGATCGTGTCCGGCGTTGATCCCCACACCTGCGGAGTGGGCCTGCTCGGCTGCGCGCACGTAGCGATCGAAGGATTGCCGCACCTCGTCGCCGCCGTGCTCGAACGCGCGTGCGAACGGCTCCGTGTACAACTCCACGCGATCCGCTCCGGCGTCGGCCGCCCACCGGATCGCCGCCTCATCGGGGTCGACGAAGACGCTGACGCGGATGCGCGCGGCTTTGAGGTCCGTCACGATACGCCGCATCTCCGCAACGGGCGTGTCGGGCGCCCACCCCGCCTGGCTCGTCACCTCGCCGGGACGCACCGGCACGAGCGTGCACTGACTGGGCGCCACCTCGTGCACCAGCGCCAGGAAATCCGGGCGCGGATCGCCTTCGATGTTGAACTCCACGCGACCGCCCAGGGGCCTGAGGTGCCTGGCGATGTTCCGGACATCGGTGGCCGTGATGTGGCGTGCGTCCGCGCGTGGATGCACGGTGATGCCGGGCGCGCCTGCGTCGATGCAGACCTGCACCGCCTCGATGAGCGACGGCACGTTGCCTCCGCGCGAGTTGCGCACGGTCGCGACCTTGTTGACGTTTACGGAGAGCTTCGCCACACCATCTTCAACACCCGGCACACCATCTGCGAGACGGCAGGTTTTGGCGCGGGTTCGTTCGGAGTTTACACCGCGGCTCCGAGGTGCCGTTTCACCGCGTCGATGATCTGCTGGCCCCAACGACTGATGTCCGCCCGGTCCTTCCCCTCGAGCATCACCCGCAGGAGCGGTTCCGTGCCGGAGTAGCGGATGAGCAGCCGCCCCTGACCGGCCAGGCGTGACTCCACGTCCGCGATCGCGGCCGTCACCTCCGGCACCGTCGCGAGATCGACCTTTCTCGCGACGCGGAGGTTCATCAGCACCTGGGGATAGCTCGTCAGCTCCCCCGCGAGGTCCGCGAGCTCGCGACCAGTGGCCAGCATCGTGCGCATCACGTAGAGCGAGGTGGCAAGGCCGTCGCCCGTGAAGAGATATTCGGAGAAGATCACGTGGCCCGACTGTTCGCCGCCGAACGCGAGGTCGCGTTTGATCATCTCCTCCATGACGTACTTGTCGCCGACCGGGCAGCGCACCAGGCCGATGCCCGCCTCGCGCAATGCGATCTCCAGGCCGATGTTGCTCATTACGGTCGCGACGAGCGCATTCCCCTTCAACCGCCCCTCGTCCCGCATCTGCTTCGCGCACAGGAACATCACGGCGTCGCCGTCCACAACCCGACCAGCCGCGTCGACGAAGATGGCGCGGTCGCCGTCTCCGTCATACGCGACGCCGAGACGATATCCCCCCTCCACGACTGCACGTGCAAGCCGTTCGGGGTGCGTGGACCCGCAGTCCAGGTTGATATTCCTGCCGTCAGGCGTGCAGCCGATGAAGTCGGCGGCGATGCCGAGCTCCTCGAACAGTCGCGGTGCGATTGTCGTCGTGGCGCCGTTGGCGCAATCGACGACCACTCGAAGCCCGCTGGCGCGCGAGTCCGGCAGGATTTCCCTGAGGTGCCCGATGTACTCGGAACGGTAATCGAGCTGCTCCACAGGGCCGGCCATCGGAGGCGCCGCCGCTTCATCGAGCAGATGGGCTTCCACCTCGTTCTCGCGCGCCTCGGTGAATTTTTCTCCGGCACCGGAGAACACCTTGATGCCGTTGTCCTCGAAGGGATTGTGGGATGCGGAAATCACCAGGCCGGCCGTGTACCCGACCCGCGGCGTCAGGTAGGCAATTGCCGGCGTGGGGATAATCCCCGCGCTGGTGATGGTCGCGCCTTCGGCCCGAATACCGCGCGCCAGTTCCTGCTCGATCCAGGCGCCCGACTCACGGGTGTCGCGGCCCACGAGAAACCGCACGGGTTCCGCTCCCCGCCTCAGCGATCGCGTCAGCGCCGACCCGAGCCGACGCACCGTCTCGTGATCGAGCGGGGCTTCACCTGCCTTGCCGCGCACGCCGTCTGTCCCGAACAGCCGTCCCATGACGCTTAGCGGATCTGCACGCGTAACTCTCGCGGATCGACCCTCACGACGCCGATGCGCGCGGGCGGGACGACCTGCACGGGGAGCTGGTACAGTCCACTGCGCAGGCCGCTGACATCAACGGTGGCCTCGAACGCATCCGCACCGGACGCCATCGTCTCTCGCGGTCCGCGGACGTGAACGGTCACGACAGACGGCGTGACCTGAGCGGTCACCCCGAATGCGTTGTGTATCCGCACAGGGATCGCGGCCACGGCCCACTCCACGGGCGCCGGTGTCACGTTGACGGTGACGCGCGTGACCATCGGCTGCCGGAGCCGCACTGAAACATCCGCCACGCCCACGGTCACTGAGTCCACAACCGTTGCGTCCTTGCCGGCTACTGAGACCGGTTCCGTCATCGCCTCTGTCAGGCGGGCCAGTGCACTGACCGGGCCCACGACCTCCACAGTCGCCGGGTCCGCGGTGACGGTCCCTGTCAGATATCCATCCGCGGGTTCTCCTTCCACAGCCGCGACAATCGGCACGACCTTCGAACCTGAGGGCTCGAACGTCATCGACACGGTCGCGGGAGTGAGCTGCACGACATCCACGCCGAACGGCGTGCGGACCTCCCGGCCGGTCAGGTGAAACAGCCGCCGTCCCGCGCGCGCGCTCCGCAGATCCAGCAGCGCGGTGAGCTCTCCCGTCGAGATGCGGCTCAACGCACCGGATGACCCGCGCAGCCGAACGTCGACGACGGTAATCGCGTCGCCGACCACCTCCAGCTGTGGCGGCAGGTTGGTGAACTCCACCGGGATACGGACGCTGCGCTCCACGATTCGCTCGCCGGAGACGAGCATCCAGAGCAGCGCCGCGAGGACGATTGAGAGGCTCTTCAGGCCGAGGTGCTTGGTGCCGAATACCGCCATCAGGCCGCCGAGCTCCTGGGCTGCGCGGTCTGGCGCGCCCCGCGGCGATGGCCGAGCAGTGACTGCAGTCGTGCCTTCAGCACCTCAGCCGTCAGGCCACGTTCAAGGTTGCCGCCGAGCACCAGCGAGATGCTGCCGGTCTCCTCCGAAACGACGATGGCCACGGCATCGTTCTCTTCCGTCAGGCCGAGCGCGGCGCGGTGCCGCGTCCCCAGGTCGCGGCTGACCTTCGGGTTGATCGACAGCGGCAGAAAACAGGCCGCGGCCGCGATCCGGTCGCTCTGGATGATCACCGCGCCGTCGTGCAGCGGCGATCCGAGCTGGAAGATGCTGGCCAGGAGGTCGTAGGTGACCATGGCGTCGAGCGGGATGCCTCCCTCGATGTAATTGCGCAGCCCGATCTGCCGCTCGACCACGATGATGGCGCCGGTGCGACGCGATGCCAGCGTCGTGGCGGCGACCACCAGTTCCTCGATCGTTTCGGCAGCGCTTTCGGCGCGTTCGAAATAGCGGAAGAAGGGCGCACGGCCGAAGTGCGCGAGGGCACGACGGATGTCGGACTGGAAGAGCACGATGATCGCGAAGACCACGTACGCCGCCAGATTCCGGATGACCCAGTTGACGGCCTCGAGCTGCAGCCAGCGCGAGAGAAAGAACAGGAGGATGAGGAAGCCAGCGCTCAACGCCATCTGCACGGCACGCGTGCCGCGGATGAGCAACAGCACCTCGTAGATGAGGAACGACACCAGGGCGATGTCGATCGCATCGGACCACGAGACAGCAGGGCGCTGAAGGAGTTCGGTCAGCCAGTCCATCAGTCTGCGCGATGATACTTCCGAATTTCGTCGCTCACCCGCACAACCTGCACCATCGGTGCGACCGCATGGACGCGCACGATGTGTGCACCGCCCAGCGCGGCGGCCGCCACCGCCGCCGCCGTCGCCCAGTCGCGCTCGATCGCGGGCACGCTCACGCCGACCGCGCGGGACAGAAAGGACTTGCGCGACGCACCGACCAGGATCGGGTGGCCGAGATCGCTGAACTCGACCAGCCGGGCAAGCGCCTCGTAGCTGTGCGCGGCTTCCTTGGCGAAGCCGAGGCCGGGATCGATGAGAATCCGCCCCTTGGCGATGCCGGCGCCGGTCGCAAACGCGATGCTCTCACGCAGCTCGTCGAGCACCTCGTCGACGACGTCATGGTAGGAGGCCTGGCTGTGCATCTCGCGAGACCGGCCACGGGTGTGCATCAGCACGATTGCCGCGCCATGCCTCGCCACCACCGGGCCAAGCGCGGGCTCGTAGCGCAGCCCACTGACGTCGTTCACGATGGAGGCCCCGGCGGCCAGCGCGGCGTCGGCGACGCCGGCCTTGTAGGTGTCGATCGAAATCGGGACCGTCACCCGCGTTGCCAGACCCTCGACGACCGGCAGCACCCGGCGCCGCTCCTCGCCTTCGCCGAGCGGCTGCGCACCCGGACGCGTCGACTCGCCGCCGACGTCAAGCAGGTCGGCCCCCTCCTCGACCATCCGCACCCCTGCCTCGATGGCCCGCCCGGTATCGAGCAGGACGCCGCCGTCGGAAAACGAGTCGGGGGTGACGTTGATGATTCCCATCACCAGTGTCCGTTCGCCGAGCACGAGGCTCGTTCCGTGCGGCAGTGGAATGGTGAAGCGGCGGCGCGTCAAAGGGTGAGCCTTTGACCTCCGCCTACTCCTGCGTCACAGGGCGGGGCGGAAGCGGCGGGACGATCCCGGCCGGACGTTCCTTGGCGGCACGCGCCTCGCGCGGCGGCACCGCAGCGGGCGCGCTCGGCGGCGGCGTCCGCTCTTCGAGCGCCTCGCCGGCAAGGATCCGGCGGATCTCCTCGGCGTCGAGCGTCTCACGCTCGAGGAGCGCGTCGGCCATCTGAAGCAGGTGCTCCTTATGGGTGACGAGCGCTTCCTGCGCGCGGGCGTAGTTCTCGGTGACGATGCGCTTGACCTCGTGGTCGATCTTGAGCGCCGTGTCCTCGCTGTAATCCTGGTGCTGAGCGATCTCGCGGCCGAGGAAAATCTGCTCTTCCTTCTTACCGAAGGTGAGCGGTCCCATCGCGCCGCTCATCCCCCACTCGCACACCATCTGCCGCGCCAGCTCGGTGGCGCGTTCGAGGTCGTTGCCGGCGCCGGTGGTGATGCTGCCGATCGTAAGCTCCTCGGCGATGCGGCCGCCGAGCAGGATCGCGATGCGATCCATCAGATATTCGCGCGAGTAGTTGTGCTTCTCGTCAACCGGCAGCTGCATCGTGAGGCCGAGTGCCATGCCGCGCGGGATGATGGTGACTTTGTGAATGGGATCCGCGTGCGGCAATACGACAGCGAGCATCGCGTGACCGGCTTCATGGATCGCGGTGACGCGCTTCTCACCCTCGCTGATGATCATCGAACGCCGTTCGGCGCCCATGAGCACCTTGTCCTTGGCGAACTCGAAGTCCACCATGCGGACAACCTTGCCGTTGTAGCGCGCCGCGTTGAGCGCCGCCTCGTTGACCAGGTTCGCCAGATCCGCGCCGGAGAAGCCGGAGGTGCCGCGGGCCACGACTGCCACGTCGACGTCGTCGGAGAGCGGGATCTTCTTGGTGTGTACCTGGAGAATGCCCTCGCGCCCCTTCACGTCGGGACGGTTGACCACGATGCGACGGTCAAAGCGACCCGGACGCAGCAGCGCCGGATCGAGGACGTCCGGACGGTTGGTTGCCGCCACGAGAATGACGCCTTCGTTGGACTCGAATCCGTCCATCTCGACGAGGAGCTGATTGAGTGTCTGTTCGCGTTCGTCGTGACCGCCGCCGAGACCGGCGCCACGATGGCGACCAACCGCATCGATTTCGTCGATGAAGACGATGCAGGGCGCGTTCTTCTTGCCCTGCTCGAACAGGTCGCGTACGCGTGAGGCGCCGACGCCGACGAACATCTCAACGAAGTCGGAACCGCTGATCGAGAAGAAGGGAACGTTCGCCTCGCCGGCCACGGCCCGCGCGAGCAGCGTCTTGCCTGTGCCCGGGGGGCCCATGAGCAGTACGCCCTTGGGGATGCGGCCGCCGAGCTTCTGGAACTTCTGTGGCTCACGCAGGAACTCGATGATCTCCTGCAGTTCGTCCTTCGCTTCATCGACGCCCGCGACGTCCTTGAAGGTGACCTTCTTCTGGGTTCCCGACGAAAGCTTCGCCTTGCTCTTGCCGAAGGAAAGGGCCTTGTTGCCGCCGCTCTGCATCTGCCGCATGAAGAAGATCCAGAACCCGATCATCAGGAGGATGGGTGCCCACGAATAGAGCAACGCCGCCCACGGGCTGGCGGTCGGTTCCCGGGCGGTGACGACCACGTTCCGTTCGATGAGCCTGTTGGCGAGTCCTTCGTACTGGGCCGGCGCATACGTCCGGAAGGTTTCCTCGGACTTGGAGACGCCAGTCAGTTCATTGCCGACGATGGTGACGCGGGCGATCTGCCCGGAGTCGACCGACGTCATGAACTCGCTGAAACTTAAGGGCTTGGCGCTGGCAGCGCTGAAGCGCGTGGAAAAATTCCACACGAGGACCCCGACAACGACGAGGACCATCCAAAATACAAGACTCTTCAGCGTCGAATTCAAAAGCTGCCTCCCCAGGCGATCATCCAGAAGCGTATCAGATCGAGGGCGCCTTCAGTGGCCCTTCTGTCTTACTAAGACCAGCTTTCCACGCCGAAGTTCCAAACGGCTCCCAGGAAGGTCGATCCCGCCCGTATTTCCAGCCAAAAGCATCAATCCCGCTTCGACGTGGTCGAGTCCGACCTCTCGACCGCCGGACACTTGCCGCAGCGCTTCGAGCAGGATCCGCCGCCTCAGGGGCGGGGGCTCGGCGGCAAGACCGGCCGCGTCGATCTCGATGCCGTCCGGGTTGAGGGCCGAGAGCGCCGCCAGCCGCGCTTGGCTCAGCTCATCCAGCCAAAGACCATCCTCCCGCATCAGCCCCGCTGCCCTGGCGATGGCCGGACGGGTCGCGCCGCCGCTTGTCCGGTCCAACTCGGGCAGGACGACGTGGCGCATCCGATTGCGAGGGTTGGCCAGGTCGTCATTGGACTCATCCTCGACCCAAGTCTGGCCACGGCCCGTCAGATACGCCCGGAGGTCGGCGCGGGCCACGTCGAGCAGCGGCCTGACGATGGTTCCGCGGCGGGGATAGATCCCGCCCAGCCCAGTCAGCCCGGCGCCTCGCGTGAGCTTC
>CANJYC010000042.1 GCA_947478985.1 Acidobacteriota bacterium
CGGCGTCTATGGCAACCCGCACTCGGCCAGCGTCACCTCCGCGGCCGCCACCGACCTGGTGGAGCGCACGCGGCGCGCGGTGCTGGAGTGGTTTGGCGCCCCGCCGGAGGATTACACCGCGATCTTCACGGCCAACTGCACGGCCGCGCTGAAGCTGGTGGGCGAATCGTTCCCGTTCGCTCCAGGCGGCCGGCTGCTGATGGCGGCCGACAACCACAACTCGGTGAACGGCATCCGCGAGTTTGCGCGGGCCCGCGGCGTGGACGCGCGCTATGCCCCGGTCTCGACCCCTGACCTGCGGCTGGATCGCGCCGCGCTCACGGCCCTGATCGCCGAAGGCGGCTCGACAGGGGCGAGTCTGTTCGCCTTCCCGGCTCAGTCGAACTTCACGGGCGTCCGGCACCCGCTCAACATCGCCGCGGAAGCGCGCGCGGCGGGCTGGACGGTGCTGCTCGACGCGGCGGCGTTCGTCCCGACGTCGCGACTTGACCTCTCGACGGTGGCCGCCGACTTCGTGACGGTGTCCTTCTACAAGATGTTCGGCTACCCCACCGGCGTGGGCTGTCTCATTGCCCGCAACGACGCGCTGAAGCAACTGCAGCGCCCGTGGTACGCGGGTGGCACCGTGAACTTCGCCACGGTGCAGGGACGGCGCCACATCCTGGCCCCGCGCGAGGCGGGATTTGAGGACGGCACGCTGAACTACCTCGGCATCCCGGCCGTGGAGATCGGCCTGCGCCACCTGCGCCAGGTCGGCATCGAGACGATTCACACGCGCGTCGCGTGCCTGACGGGCTGGATGCTGGGCGAGCTGATGAAGCTACGCCACGGCAACGGACGTCCGCTGGTCCGCATCTACGGGCCGGCCACGACCGAGATGCGCGGCGGCATCCTGACGATGAACTTCTACGACCCTGACGGGCGCCTGCTCGACTACCGACGGGTCGAAGAGATGGCGAGCGCACAGGGAATCTCGATCCGCACGGGCTGTTTCTGCAATCCGGGGGCGGGGGAAACCGCCGAGGGGCTCACCGAGGACGACATCCTCTCGGCCGTGTCTTTCGGCACCGAGATGACGCTGCCCCGCTTTCTCCAGTTTCTGACCGACCGCGGCGGCAAGAGCGCGGGGGCCATCCGCGCATCGCTCGGCATCGCCAGCAACTTCGCCGACGCGTACCGCTTCGTGCAGTTCGCGGCCACGCTGCGCGACCAGACGCGCCTCACGCTCGGCGAGGTCTCGTTCGATATCGAGTCGTGCCGCGTCATCCGGGACGGGAGCTGAGGGCATGACCACGCACGGTGAGTCTCCCAGCGCCGAGTTGCGCGCGGCGTTCGGCGAGATCGACATCTACCTCTTCGACCAGTTGCTGAAGGGTCGCTTCGACCGGCGCCCGCGCCTGCTCGACGCGGGGTGCGGCGACGGCCGCAACCTGGTCTACTTCCTGCGTCGCGGCTTCAACTGCCACGCCGTGGACCGCGATGCGGCCGCCGTGTCGCACGCGCGATCGCTGGCAGCGGAGTTCGCTCCGACGCTGCCGCCCGATCAGTTTCAGGTGGCGCCACTCGACCAACTGCCGTGGGCGGACGGGAGCATGGACGCGGTCGTCTGCAGCGCGGTGCTCCACTTTGCCGAGGACGAGGCCCACTTCGGCCGCATGGTCACCGAGATGGGGCGCGTGCTGGCGCCGAACGGGCTGTTGTTCGCGCGGCTCGCCTCCAACATCGGCATCGAACCGGCCGTGGGCGCCGCGGGCCGGCGCGTGCGATTGCCGGACGGAAGCGACAGGTTTGTCGTCGACGAGCGGATCCTGGTGGAGTGGACCGCGCGCCTTGGCGGGCGGCTCGCGGACCCGATCAAGACGACCAACGTCCAGCAGATGCGCTGCATGACGACATGGGTGGTCGAGCGCGTGCCATCGTCGAGCCGGCGCTCAGCCGTGTGAAGCACATGTCCACTGAGCACTGGGACATAGAGGACGAGCGCGCTGGCCATTCGGTGCCACGGCTGATCGGCCGGCTTGCCCGTTACGGCTTCTATTCGGTCATCGGCATTGCCGTGCTCGAAGGCCTGCTGGGCGGATTGGACTTTGTGCTCGCCGTGTCGTGCTTTCTTGGCGTGTGCTGGCTGTCGTGGGTCCTTGAGCCGCGCGCACGAGCCGGGGGCAGCGCTGTCGGGGCCTGGGGAAATGCCGTGATCCAGGTGATCCTCGTGACCATTGCCATGTGGGCCTGGTGGACCGGCCGATTGAGTTTCTTCACGCGCTGATCCCCACCGCAGCTCCCGCGTGATATCTTGGAATGTTCCATATTTCTCCCGTTTTCACGCCGTCACCACCATGAAGAAGCTGCTCGTCGCCAACAGGTCAGAAATCGCCATCCGCTGCTTCCGCGCCGCCACCGAGCTGGGCCTGCGGACGGTGGCGGTCTTCAGCCACGAAGACCGTTTTTCGCTTCACCGGTTCAAGGCCGACGAGGCGTTCCTGATTGGACCGCCGGAAGGCGGACAGCCGGTCCGCGCCTATCTCGACATCGACGAGCTGATGGCGGTGGCCGAGGAGCACGGGGTGGACGCGATTCATCCCGGCTACGGCTTCCTGGCCGAGAGCGCGGCCTTTGCCCAGGCCTGCGAGGCGCGGGGCATCACGTTCGTGGGACCGACGGCGCAGCATCTGGACCTCTTCGGCGACAAGACGTCCGCACGGCAGCTTGCCACTGAGGTCGGCATCCCCACGGTGCCCGGCACCGCCACGGCGCTGCGCGACCCGGACGCGATCATTGCGGCGGCACGCACCATTGGCTTCCCGCTGATGGTTAAAGCGAGCTTCGGCGGCGGCGGTCGCGGCATGCGGGTCGTAGCCAGCGAGAGCGAGCTCGCCGACAAGCTGGAGCAGGCACAGCGCGAGGCGCTCGTGGCCTTCGGACGCGACGAGGTGTTCCTCGAACGGTACGTCGCCAACGCCAAGCACATCGAGGTGCAGATCCTCGGCGACTCGCACGGCAACCTGGTGCACCTGTGGGAGCGCGACTGCTCCGTCCAGCGCCGTCACCAGAAAGTCGTGGAAGTGGCGCCGGCCGTCAGCCTGCCGAAGGACCTGCGCACGCGCATCTGCGCGGCCGCCGTCCAGCTCTGCGCGCCCATCCGCTACCGCGGCGCGTGCACCGTCGAGTTCCTCGTCGACATCGACGCGGGCTCGTTCTATTTCATCGAGGTCAACCCGCGCATCCAGGTTGAACACACCGTGACCGAGATGGTCACCGGCATCGACCTGGTGAAGAGCCAGCTCCTCATCGCCGCTGGGCATGCGCTGCACGAGTCGCCAATCAACATCCCCGCGCAGGACCAGATCGAGGCCCGCGGCGTGGCGCTGCAGTGCCGCATCACGACGGAAGACCCGGCCAGGCAGTTCATCCCCGACTACGGCCGGGTCACCACCTATCGCTCGCCCGGCGGCTTTGCCGTGCGCCTCGATGCGGGCAATGGGTTCAGCGGCGCCATCGTGAGCCCGCACTTCGACTCGCTCCTCGTCAAGCTGACGACCTGGGGCAACTCGCTCGACGAGGCCGTGGCGCGGACCTCGCGCTCGCTGCAGGAGTTCCGAATCCGCGGTGTCAAGACCAACATCGCGTTCCTGCTCACGCTGGTGCGCCACCCCACTTTCCTCTCGGGGATGGCCACGACCACGTTCGTCGACAAGACACCGGCGCTCTTTGACGTGGCCCCGACGCGCGACCGCGCTTCTCGGCTCCTGTCGTACTTCGCCGAGGTGATCGTCAACGGCCGCCCGGACGTGAAGGGCGCCAAGGGTTCGGTGCGCGTGCTTCCACCGGTCTCCCCGCCGCGCGCGCGCACGCTCGCGAAGCCCGTGCCCGGCACGCGGCAGCGGCTGCAGGAACTGGGGCCGGAGAAGTTCTCGGAGTGGATCCGCGCACAGCGCCGCCTGCTCATCACCGACACGACGATGCGCGACGCCCACCAGTCGTTGCTCGCCACGCGCGTCCGCACCTACGACCTGCTCGGCGCCGCAGACGCCGTGGCGCGCGACCTGCCGGAACTGTTCAGCCTGGAAGTCTGGGGCGGCGCAACCTTCGACACCTCGATGCGCTTTCTGCAGGAGGATCCGTGGGAGCGCCTCACGGAGCTGCGCCGGAAGATTCCGAATGTCCTCTTCCAGATGCTGTTCCGCGGCAGCAACGCGGTCGGCTACACGAGCTATCCCGACAACGTCGTCCGCCGATTCATCACGCAGAGCGCCGCCCACGGCGTCGACGTGTTCCGCATCTTCGACGCGCTGAACCTGCCTGCGAACATGCGCGTGGCCATGGAGGCGGTGCGCAACGACACGAAGATGCTCTGCGAGGCCTCAATCTGCTACTCGGGCGACCTGACGGACCCGGCACGCACGAAGTACTCGCTCGCCTACTACGTAAAGCTGGCGAAAGAGCTGGAGAAGATGGGCACGCACATCCTGGCCATCAAGGACATGGCCGGCCTGTGCAAGCCGTTTGCTGCGCGCGCGCTCGTCACCGCGCTGCGCAATGAAGTGGGCGTGCCCGTGCACTTCCACACGCACGACACCAGCGGTATGAGCACGGCCAGCGTGATTCAGGCCTCGGACGCCGGCGTCGACATCGTCGATGCGGCCATCGCCTCGATGAGCGGCATGACCAGCCAGCCGACGCTCAACGGCATCGCCGCGGCGCTGCGGAACACGGACCGCGACACCGGGCTCGACCAGCGGTCGCTCGATCGCCTGAGCCGCTACTGGTCGGACGTGCGCGATCTCTACTTCCCCTTCGAGGAAGGGCTTCGCGCACCGGCGCCGGATATCTACCTGCACGAGATGCCGGGCGGGCAGTACACCAACCTGCTTCAGCAGGCCAAGGGGCTCGACCTCGGACACCGCTGGCCCGAGATCTGCGAGTCCTACGCCGCTGCCAACGCGATGCTTGGCGACATCGTGAAGGTGACGCCGTCGAGCAAGGTCGTCGGCGACCTCGCGCTGTTCATGGTCACCAACGGCCTGTCGACCGCTGACCTGATGAGCCCGTCGATGTCGCTGGGGTTCCCGCGCAGCGTCGTTGACCTGCTCCAGGGCAAGATCGGGCATCCCGAAGGGGGCTGGCCGCGCGCGGTGCAGGACAAGGTGCTCGGCGCCGCCGGCGTGAAGCCGCTCACCGAGCGGCCCGGCGCGATGCTGGCCCCGGTGGACATCGACGCGACCGCGAAGGAGATCGCCGCCGCGACGCACGAGGTGCCAACCGACGACGACGTGATGTCGTACCTGATGTATCCGCAAGTGTTCCTGGAGTTTGCCGCGCACCGCGCCCGGCACGGCGACACCTCGCGCATCCCGACCGCTCCCTTCTTCTTTGGCCTGCAGCCTGGCGAAGAGACGGCTGTCGAGATCGAAACCGGCAAGACGCTGATCGTGCGACACCTGACGACTGGTGAGGTGAAACCGGACGGCACCAAGACGGTCTTCTTCGAGCTGAACGGTCAGCCGCGCGAGGTGACCGTACAGGACCGCCTGGCGCCGGTCACGACACTCCGGCGTCCCCGCGTGGACCCGGCCAATGCATGTCACGTGGGCGCGCCGATGCCGGGCCGCATCGTCGCGGTCGCCGTGCGCACGGGCGAGACGGTGACGGCGGGTCAGCGGCTCCTGTCGATTGAGGCCATGAAGATGGAAACGCCGGTCTACAGCCCGCGCGATGGCGTCGTGGCGGAAGTGCTGGTCAAGGCGGGAGACAGTGTCGGATCGCGCGACCTTCTCCTCGCTCTCGCCGAGGAAGCGGTGACCGCATGATTGCCGTGCAGAACGTCTCGATGCGCTACGGGTCGAAGGTGCTCTTCGACGATGTGACGACGACATTCCCCACCGGTCGCCGCTTCGGCCTGACCGGGCCGAACGGCGCGGGCAAGTCGACGTTCATGAAGCTCCTGAGCGGCGAGCTGACGGCCCAGAAAGGGAACGTCGTCCGCCCCGCCAAGCTCGGCCTGCTGCGCCAGGACCAGTACGCCTTCGACGCGCTGCGCGTGGTCGACACGGTGATCATGGGCAACGCGCGCCTCTGGAGCGCGCTCAAGGAGCGCGATCTCCTCTACGAGAAGGCCGACATGACCGACGCCGACGGGATGCGCCTCGGCGAACTTGAAGGCATCGTCGGCGAAGAGGACGGCTACACCGCCGAGAGCGACGCGGCCATTCTCCTCCAGGGGCTAGACATCGCCGACGAGCTGCACGAGCGCACCGTGGGTGAGCTCCAGGGCGGGCAGAAGGTGCGGGTGCTGCTCGCGCAGGCGCTCTTCGGCCATCCGCAGGCGCTGTTGCTCGACGAGCCGACCAACCACCTCGACCTCGACTCGATTCACTGGCTGCGCGAGTTCCTGGTCCGCTACGACGGCACGCTCATCGTGATCTCGCACGACCGGCATTTCCTCAACGCCGTCTGCACGCACATCGCCGACATCGACTACGAGACGATCATCACCTACTCCGGCGGCTACGACGATATGGTGCTGGCCAAGACGCAGATCCGATCGCGGCTCGAGGCCGACAATGCGCAGCGCGAGAAGAAGATCGCGCAGCTGCAGGACTTCATCCAGCGCTTCTCCGCCGGCACACGGTCGAGCCAGGTGCAGTCGCGCCGCAAGGAAGTGGAGCGGCTCGAGACCACGGCGCTCGCGCGCTCCAACATCGCGCGCCCGTACATCCGCTTCCAGATGAACCGCCCGTCCGGGCGCGTGGCGCTCGAGTGCTCGGGTGTGAGCAAGGCGTTCGACGGGCTCGAGGTCATCAAAGGCTTCGGCGCCGTGGTCAACCGCGGCGAGAAGATCGTGCTCGTGGGGCGTAACGGCATGGGCAAGACGACGCTCATGCGAGCGCTGCTCTCGGATGCGCCGAACCTCACGCCGACGCCGGGCGACATCGACAGTGGCACCATCAAGTGGGGACACGAGGTATCCGTCGGCTACTTCGCGCAGGATCACACCGGTGCTATCCGCAAGGGCATGACGGCGGTCGACTGGCTGCACCAGTTCGATCCTGACGCTTCGCGCCAGGACATCCACGGGCTGCTCGGCCAGATGCTCTTCAGCGGCGAGGAAGGCCTCAAGCCCACCGACGCGCTCTCGGGTGGTGAAACGGCGCGGCTGCTCTTCTGCCGGCTCATGCTGCAGAAGCCGAACGTGCTGGTGCTGGACGAGCCGACGAATCACCTCGACCTCGAGGCAATCAACGCCTTGAACATCGCGTTGCAGAAGTACGAGGGAACGGTCTTCCTCGTGACCCACGACCAGGATCTGATGGAGGAAGTCGGGACACGCGTGTGGCACTTCGACGGCCACACGGCGATCACGGACTTCAAGGGCACGTTCGAAGAGTACGAAGCGGCCAGCGCGAAATAGGCCGGGACGGGAACGGGGACGCGTGGCGGGCGATCCACACAAAGCGCTCAGGCAGGACGTGCGGCTGCTCGGCGACCTGCTGGGCGAGACGTTGCGCACGCACGCCGGCGAGGCGCTGTTTGACCGCGTCGAGCACGTCCGCGCGCTCGCCAAGCGCGCACGCGCCGGTAACGACCGCGACTTTGCGGAGCTGGCATCGGTGCTCGGCGACCTGCCGGTGGAGTCCGCCATTCCCCTGGCGCGTGCGTTCACCCACTTCCTGAATCTCGCCAACGTCGCCGAACAGCACCACCGCGTCCGCCGCCGCCGTGCGTATCTGCAGGACGCGGACGCCGCGCCACAGCGTGGCTCGTGCGCCGACACGTTCGCGCGTCTCATCGCGGGTGGCGTTTCGCGGGAGCAGCTTCATGAGGCTGTGTGCGCGCTGCGCATTGAGCTGGTGCTGACGGCGCACCCGACTGAAGTCTCCCGCCGCACGCTCATCCACAAATACAACCGCATTGCAGGGCTGCTGGCCGAGCGCGACCGGCGCGACCTCACCGCGCCCGAGCAGGACGACCTCCGCACGGCACTACGACGCGAGATCGTCTCGGCATGGGAGACCGACGAGGTCCGTCTGCAGCGTCCAACCCCGCTCGACGAGGTCCGCAGCGGGCTGGTGGTGTTCGACCAGAGCCTGTGGCACGCGCTGCCCCGCTTCCTGCGCGGTGTGGACCGCGCGCTGCGCGACACGACGGGCCGCGGGTTGCCGATCGACGCCGCGCCCGTGCGCTTCGGCTCCTGGATCGGCGGCGATCGCGACGGCAACCCGAACGTCACGCCGGACGTGACGCGGGAGGCATGCCTGCTCTCACGGTGGGCGGCGGTCGGCTTCTTCCTCAGAGACGTCGAGGCGCTGCGCCAGGAGCTCTCGATGACGCGCGCCATGCCGGAGCTAGTGGCCCGCGTGGGCGATGCTGCAGAGCCCTACCGCGCTCTGCTCCGCGACGTACGGCAGCAGCTAGTGGCCACGCGCGCCTGGATCGACCGCTCGCTCGACGCCGGCCGCACGCTGCCGCCACCCGACGGCGTGTGCCTCGACGCCGAGTCGCTGCGGGCGCCGCTACAGCTCTGCTACGACTCGCTCGTCGCCACCGGCAATGCGGTTGTCGCCGAAGGACGCCTGCTCGACACGCTGCGACGGGTGGCGGTGTTCGGCATGACGCTCGCGCCACTCGACATCCGGCAGGATTCAGCGCGCCACACCGAGGCGCTCGACGCCATCACCCGCGCGCTCGGCATCGGCGCATACGCCGAGTGGGATGAGGAGCGTCGCCTGGCGTTCCTCGTGGCCGAGCTGCACAATCCGCGGCCGCTCATCCCGCCAGGACTCGATGCGTCACCCGAGGTGCAGGACGTGCTCGACACGTTCCAGGCCATTGCCGCAATCCACCCGGAGTCTCTTGGCGCCTACGTCGTCACCATGACGAAGCAGGCGTCGGACGTGCTGGCTGTCGAACTGCTGCAGAAGGACGCGCGCGTGTCGCACCCGCTTCGGGTCGTGCCGCTCTTCGAGACTGGTGCTGACCTCGAGCGGGCGCCGCAGGTACTCGACCGGCTGATGACGATCGAATGGTACCGGAGGCGAATCGGCGGCCGGCAGGAAGTGATGGTCGGCTACTCCGATTCGGCCAAGGACGTCGGCCGCCTCAGCGCCGGCTGGGCGCTCTACAAGGCGCAGGAGGCCATCATCGCCGCTTGCCGCCGGCACGACGTGCAGGTGACGCTGTTTCACGGGCGCGGCGGCAGCGTCGGCCGCGGCGGCGGCCCCACGTTTCTCGCCCTCCAGTCGCAGCCGTCCGGGTCCATCGACGGCACGCTGCGCGTGACCGAACAGGGCGAGATGATCCAGACACTCTTTGGGCTGCCCGATATCGCGCTGCGCACGCTGGAGATCTACGCGACCGGCACGCTTGAGTCGTGGCTCGCACCGGCGCCGCCAGCAGGTGACGAGTGGCGCGCATGCATGGAACGTCTGGCCGCCGATGCCCGCGCAACCTTCCACGACTTCGTCAACGAACAGCCGGCCTTCCTCGACTACTTCGAAACCTCGACGCCGCTGCGCGAGCTGGAAGAGCTCACCATCGGCAGCCGTCCCGCGCGCCGTGGCAGCGCGAGGAGCTCGGCCGGTGTGCGCTCACTGCGCGCAATTCCGTGGCAGTTCGCGTGGACGCAGACGCGCTTGCTGCTCGGTTCCTGGCTGGGCTTCGAGGATGCCTTTGCGCAGGCGTTTGCGCGCGGCGAGGGCGACCGCCTGCGGACGATGTATCGCGACTGGACCTACTTTCGCTCCGCGGTGGATCTGTTCGAGATGGTGCTGGCGAAGGCCGACGCCCGCATTGCTGCCGAGTACGACCGGCAGCTCGTCCCGCTGGAGTTGCAGCCGCTCGGCCTCGAACTACGCGCTCGCCTCGCCCGCGCCAGCCGGGCCCTGCTCGATGTCACCGGACACCACGAACTGCTCGACGGGAACCCGGTGCTGCGCCGCTCCATCGATGTGCGCAACCCGTACGTGGACCCGATCAACGTCGTGCAGGTGGAACTGGTCCGCCGCCTGCGGCAGGGCGACAGCGACGCCCGCCTCCGTCACGCGTTCATGGTGACGGTCAACGGCATCGCGGCCGGGATGCGGAATACCGGCTAGGGCGCCGGGGCCAGAATCGCCAGCACGAGCAGCCGTCCGCTGCCCGTGTTCTTCACGCCATGAGGGATGCCCTCCGGTGCGACGAGCAGATCGCCCGCCGCCATTGGGAGCTCCCGCCCTTCGAGCAGAAACACCCCTTCGCCCTCAAGCACCTGATACATCTTGTCCATGCCGGCATGCGCGTGCAGCGCGTGCGACTGGCCGGGTTCGAACGCGTTCAGCCCGACAAGCAGCCGGGACGACTGGAAGATTGTGGCCTTGCCCATCCGGTCGGCGCGCCACTCGGCATGCGCCTCCGGCCTGATCACTGATGGATGCTCCATGCCTCCAAGTTGAGCACGGATGTCCAGCGACGACGCGATGAGCTAAACTATCGGTTCTGCCAGCACGGTGGGTGTAGCTCAGGGGTAGAGCGCCGGATTGTGGTTCCGGATGCCGCGGGTTCGAGACCCGTCACCCACCCCATTCAACCTCTTCAGCCGCAAGAGGTTTCGCCTTTCCCTAGCGCCGTTTTCGCATGGATGCCTGTCGGCGTCAGCCGCTCCGTCTGCCCGAAATCTCAGCGCCCGCAGATTTCTGTGCCGCCCACCCCACACGGGTGTAGGATTTGGAGCCATCTCGTGCATCGTTACCGGACATCGCCCCGCACGCTGACGTACAACTGAGGAGAATGCGCATGAAGTCATCGGCAACTCTGCCGTCGCAGCTAGCTCTCGTTCTGGCGGCCCTGATCGGCGTAACGCTGGTCGCCGCGTCGCCGACGAATTCAAACGGTCGACCGACGACTCGCGTCATCGATGGGCAGTCACGACGGACGGTCGCGCCGATGTTCGGCGAGACGTGTTCGTTCGACCCGCAGTCACAGCCGCAGCCCGTCAGCGTTTCTGTCCCCGTCAATCCCGTCACCGTCGCCCTGGCCATGCAGCAGGCCAAGGAACGCCCGGCCGCGATGGCGCAGCAGGCGCCCGCGACG
>CANJYC010000043.1 GCA_947478985.1 Acidobacteriota bacterium
GGCTCCCGAAAATGACGCCAGACGAAGTCGTGCGCCTCGGTTTCAGTGACGATGTCGAGGTGGTGGCTTCCGCGCAACCCGGCAATAACCGGTGCGGTCTCATCTGTCACCGAACCCGTGTCTGGTGCGGTGGCTCGGAACCATGCGATTCTCACGTCCGGCTCAGCATCCTGAAATTGACCTTTCCACGCCCGTTCTATAGCATGAACGGGTTTGGGAAACTCTTCACAAGCGTTTCCTGCTTCTTTCGACTTCATTCGAGGCACGTAATGGACGGCTGGCTCGGCGTCATCATCATGATCGGCCTTGGCGTGGGTTTCGCCAGCGTGATGATTGGTGCCTCGCTCCTGCTCGGCCCGAAGAATCCGACCCCCGAAAAGCTCGCTCCCTACGAGTGCGGCATGCCCGCCGTGGGCGACGCTCGCGAGCGCCAATCGGTGAAGTTCTACCTCGTGGCGATGATCTTTCTCCTCTTCGATATTGAGGTGGCCTTCCTGTATCCCTGGGCCGTCGCGTTCCGCGACCTCGGGTGGACCGGATTCGTCCAGATCATCTCCTTCTTCCTGATTCTGTCCGTCGGCTATATCTACGTCTGGCGCAAAGGTGTGCTGGACTGGGGCTCCGGGACGCGCCGCGTGCGCCCTGCGGCGCCTCGCCAGGCCGCGTAGCAACCGAGGCACACACGCACATGTCTACCCAGGGCCACGAACACGGACTCGACCCCGACCTTCCCCTCCTGACCACCACGGTCGAGAAGGTGGTTCAGTGGGCTCGCCGTTCGGCCATCTGGCCGGCGCAATTCGGTCTGGCCTGCTGCGCGATTGAAATGATGGCGATGGCCGCGAGCCGTTACGACATCGCCCGTTTCGGCGCCGAGGTTTTCCGCGGCTCCCCGCGTCAGTCCGACCTCATGATCGTGGCCGGCCGGCTGTCGCGAAAGATGGCGCCGGCGATGCGCCGCGTGTACGACCAGATGCCCGAGCCCAAGTGGGTCATCTCGATGGGCGCGTGCGCGTCGGTCGGCGGCGTGTTCGACAACTACGCCATCGTGCAGGGCGTCGATCAGGTGGTGCCGGTGGACGTCTACGTGCCTGGCTGCCCGCCGCGTCCTGAATCGCTCATCTACGGCATCGTGCAGCTCCAGCAGAAAATCGCGCGTTCGAGAAGCTAAAGACGCATGGACGCCGCCGCAATTATCGACATCATCGCGCCCGCCGTGCCCGGCGCCTCGTACGAGGTGGGGGCGGGTATCGATGGCGCCACGATCTACGTGCCGGCCGCGCACATCGTGGAGACGTGCCGCGCGCTGCGCGATACGCCGTCGCTGCAGTTCTCCACCCTGATCGAGATCACCGCGGCCGACTACCTGCCCCGGACCCCGCGCTTTGAGGTGGTCTACCACCTGCTGTCGATTGCCAGGCGCCTGCGCGTGCGGCTGAAAGTCCGTGTCGGCGACGGCGAGACGGTGCCCACGGTGCAGAGCATCTGGCCCGGCGCCGGCTGGCCCGAACGCGAAGTGTGGGACATGTTCGGCATCATCTTCCAGGGGCACGGCGACCTGCGTCGGCTGCTCACGCCCGAGGACTGGGAGGGGCACCCCGCGCGCAAGGATTACCCCGTGCAGATCAAGAAGGCGGCGCAGACCTACGAGCCGCTGGAGATTTCCGAAGCCGAATTCCGCGCCAATCTCGTGCGTGACCGCGGCGGCCGCGGCGGGCCAAAGGCATAACCGCGATGGCTGAACTGCGCACCGAAACGATGACCGTGAACATGGGGCCGCAGCACCCCAGTACGCACGGCGTCCTCCGCATCATCCTCGAGCTCGACGGCGAAACGATCTGTTCTGCGCGGACCACCATCGGCTATCTGCACACCGGTATCGAGAAGACGGCCGAGCAGAAGAAGTGGCAGCAGGTGATTCCGCTCGTCGAGCGGATGGATTACCTCGGCGCGCAGTCCAACAGCCTCTCGTACGCGCTGTGCGTCGAGAAGCTCCTGGGCCTCGAGATGCCGGAGCGGGTGCGGAATATCCGCGTCCTCATCGCCGAGCTGCAGCGGCTGGCCAGCCACCTGATCTGGCTCGGCACGCACGCGATGGAAATCGGCGCCGTGTCGATGCTCTTCTACGCGCTGCGCGAACGCGAGCTGTTGATGAACATCAACGAGCTCGTCGCCGGCTTCCGGTTCTTCCCGAGCTACATCCGTATCGGCGGCCTCCGCGAGGACCTGCCGCGCGGGTACCACGAGGCGGTGACCTCGTTCCTCGATCGCTTCCCGCCCAAGATCGACGAGTTCGAGGGGCTGCTCACGAAGAACGACATGTTCCTGCGCCGCACCGAGGGCGTCGGCATCATCTCGGCGGCCGACGCGCAGGCATGGGGCCTGGTCGGACCGATCTCGCGCGCGGCCGGCCTCGACTACGACGTGCGGAAGTATTTCCCGTACAGCGGCTATGAGACCTACGATTTCAATGTGCCCACGGCCACCGAAGGGGATGTGTTCGCGCGGTACCGCGTCCGCATCGCCGAGATGCGCGAGAGCGTGAAGATCGCCAAGCAGGCGATTGCGCGCATCACGCCGACCGGCGCCTGGGCGTGCGACGACACCCGCGTGGTGCCGCCGCCGAAGGACAAGGTCTACACCGAGATGGAAGCGCTCATTCAGCACTTCCTGATCTACTCGCAGGGATTCACGGTGCCGGCCGGCGACGCGTACGTGCCGATCGAGGGCCCGCGCGGGGAGCACGGCTGTTACGTGGTCTCCGATGGGACGAACCGGCCATGGCGCGTGAAGATGCGGCCACCCTCGTTCATGGCCATCCAGGCGCTGCCACACGTCATCACTGGCGGCATGATTGCCGACGTCGTCGCCGTCATCGGCTCGACCGACGTCGTGATGGGAGATTGCGACCGGTGAGTTTTCATCCACCGATGGAATATGCGCCGGCCAAGTTCCACAAGTCGGCGCGGAAGCTGGCTCCGGCGGGCGAGACGTTCACCTACTCGCCCGAGAACCAGCGCCGGTTCGATGAGATCGTCACGCGCTATCCACCGGACCAGCGGAAGTCGGCGATCCTCTACGCACTCTACCTGGCGCAGAACCAGAACGGCGGCCATCTGACGGCGGCGGCGATGGACCATGTGGCCGAGCAGATCCGCTGCACCTCCGCCGAGGTTGAGGATGTCGTGTCGTACTACACGATGTTCTTCACCAAGCCGGTCGGAAAATACGTGCTCAATGTCTGCCGGACGCTGTCGTGCGCCCTGCTCGGCGCCGAGCGCGTGACCGAGGAGTTGTGCGCAAAACTCGGGATTAAGCCGGGCGAGACTGACGCGTCAGGCACGTTCACGCTGCTCGAGGTTGAGTGCCTCGGCGCCTGCGACCGGGCTCCGGTGGTGATGGTCAACGACGACTGGCACGAGCGGCTGTCGCCCGAGCAGGCCGGCAAGTTCATCGACGACATCAGGGCTGGCGGGGCAGCGGCGTTCACTGGCTGTCATCTCCACAAGGAGAAGAAGTAGGCCCATGGCGTACGAACCCGTCCTCACCAGGCACGTCGGCGACCAGGACGCCTACACGCTCGACGCCTACGTGGCGAAGCAGCGAGGGTATGAGGGGCTGCGCAAGGCGCTCACCCAGAAGCCGGGCGAGATTATCGATCTGGTGAAGGCTTCAGGGCTGCGTGGCCGCGGCGGCGCCGGGTTCCCGACCGGGCTGAAGTGGCAGTTCGTCCTGAAGGACACGCCGAAGCCGAAGTACATCTGCTGCAACGCAGACGAGAGCGAGCCGGGCACGTTCAAGGATCACGTGCTGATGGAGCGCAATCCCCACCTCCTCATCGAGGGGTGCGCGATTGCCTGCTACGCCATCGGCGCCAAAGTGGCCTACATCTACATCCGCGGCGAGTTCTACCACGTGCAGCAGGTGCTCGAGGCCGAGATCGAGAAGGCCTACAAGGCCGGCTTCCTCGGCAAGAACATCTTCGGCAGCGGGTTCGATTGCGACGTGTTCGTGCACCGCGGCGCCGGGGCGTACGAGGCGGGTGAGGAAACCGCCCTCATCGAGTCGCTCGAGGGGAAGCGTGCGCAGCCGCGCATCAAGCCGCCGTTCCCGGCGGTCGCCGGTCTCTATCAGTGCCCGACCGCGGTTAACAACGTCGAGACGCTGTGCAACGTGCCGCTCATCATGATGAACGGCCCCGAGTGGTTCACCGCGCTCGGCCCGGAAAAGAACGGCGGCCCGAAGCTTTATTGCATCAGCGGTCACGTCAAGCGGCCCGGGGTGTATGAGGCCTCGATGCACACCACGCTGCGCGAACTGATCTACGGGGAGCAGTTCGCCGGCGGCATGATCGACGAGCATCCGTTCAAGGCCATCATTCCCGGCGGATCGTCGGTGCCGCTGCTGCTCGACAAGGATCTCGACACGCCGGCCAGCTTCGATGACGTGCAGAAGGCCGGGTCGCTGCTCGGCTCCGCCGGCCTCATCGTGCTGAACGACACGGTCTGCATGGTCTGGCTGGCGAAGAACCTGCTCTACTTCTACCGTCACGAATCGTGCGGCAAGTGCACGCCGTGCCGCGAAGGCGGCGACTGGCTGTTCAAGCTGCTGACACGGATCGAACAGGGTGAAGGGCAGGCCAAGGACATCGACCTGCTCTTCGGCGTCGCCAGCAACATCGCAGGCAAGACGCTCTGCGCCTTTGGCGACGCGGCGGCGACGCCGGTGCTGACCACGCTCAAGCTGTTCAGGCACGAGTTCGAGGCGCACGTCCGCGAAGGACGCTGCACGATACCGGCGGAGTGGCGCGCGAGACAACCCATGCTGGCAGGGCACCACTGATGGATCTGCGCTTCCTCGTCCAGCTCGGCATTATCGGGCTGACCTTCTTCATGCTGATCAACGCGTCGGCGGTGCTGGTGCTCGCCGAGCGGAAGATCATGGGCTTCATGCAGCAGCGGTACGGCCCGTACCTGGTCGGGCCGCACGGCACGCTGCAGCCCTTTGCCGACATCCTCAAGCTGCTCTTCAAGGAGGAGCTCCGGCCGAAGGGGTCGGACAAGTGGCTGTTCAACCTGGCTCCGCTGCTCTCGGTGGTGGCCGCGTTTGCCGCCTTCTCGACAGTGCCGTGGGGCGCCGAGACCACGTTCTTCGGGTTGCTCGATGAGCCGGTTGCTCTCGGTGTTGCCGACCTCAACGTCGGCGTGCTGGTGATCTTCGCGATCACCTCAATGGGCGTGTACGGGATCGTCCTCGCCGGCTGGGCCTCCAACAGCAAGTACTCGCTGCTCGGCGGTCTGCGCGCTTCAGCGCAGATGATCAGCTACGAGCTCTCCTACGCTACGGCGCTCGCGGCTGTCATCCTGCTTGCCGGCTCGCTGTCGCTGCGTGATGTGGTGGATGCGCAGCAGGGGACCTGGCTTGGGTTCATCCCCCACTGGTACGTGTTCCTGCAGCCGATTGGGTTCCTGATCTACGTGATTGCCGGTGTGGCCGAGACCAACCGAGCGCCGTTCGACTTCCCCGAAGCCGAACAGGAGCTGGTGGCCGGCTACAACACCGAGTACAGCTCGGTACGGTTCGCGCTGTTTCCGCAGGCCGAGTACATCAACATGGCGACGATGTCGGCCGTCGCTACCGATCTGTACCTCGGCGGCTGGCACGGTCCGTTCCTGCCCCCCGAATACGGGTGGATCTGGTTTCTCGCCAAGGTGGGTGTGCTGCTGTTCACCTACATCTGGGTCCGGTGGACGGTTCCTCGCTATCGTTACGACCAGCTGATGTCGTTCGGATGGAAGTGGCTCTTCCCGGCGTCGGTCGTCAATCTGCTCGTGACTGCGGCGCTGGTGCTCTATTTCAATGCCTGAGTCGATTCTCTTTTACGCCTGGTCCGGCCTGGCGATCGTGACGGCGGCGCTCGTCGTCGGGCAGCGCAACCCGATGTACAGCGTCCTGCTGCTCATCGCCTCGTTCGGCGCGCTCGCGGGCCTGTACGTCCAGCTTGATGCGCCGTTTGTCGCAGTGGCGCAGATCATCATCTATGCCGGCGCCATCATGGTGCTCTTCCTGTTCGTGGTGATGCTGCTGAACGCGCCGCAGGAAGACCACGCCGTGTGGGACCGAACGCATCCGCTGCGGCAGCCTGGCGTCGCGCGCTGGGGGATTCTCCTGGCGGTGCTGCTGGTCGTGCAGCTCGCCTCGGCGCTGCTACGCGCGGTCGAGCTGGGACAGCAGACCAAGGGACGCGGCGACGTTGACGTGATTAGCTCGGTCCGGACGCTGGGCCACGTGCTGTTCACCGACTACATGTTCGCGTTCGAAGCGACGTCGATTCTGATTCTGGTCGCCATGGTGGGGGCGGTTGTCCTGGCCCGACGGGAGGGGCCATCGCTGTGATCCCACTCAACCACTACCTCATCGTGTCGGCCATCCTCTTCGGCATCGGCAGCGCCGGCGTCTTCATGCGCCGCAACCTGATCACGATTCTGCTCTCGGTTGAGATCATGCTGAACGCCGTCAACCTGACCTTCGTCGCGTTCGGCCGCTTCATCGGAACGGTCGACGGGCAGATCATCACGTTCTTCGTCATGACTGTCGCAGCCGCCGAGGCGGCCGTCGGTCTGGCCATTGTGATCAGCCTGTACCGCCACAAGGAATCACTGAACCCGGACGCGTTCACCTCGTTGAAATGGTGACATGCTCGCGCTAATTCCGCTCTTCCCGTTCCTCGGCTTCCTCGTCAACGCGACGATGGGGCGCCGTCTGCCCAAGGCGGTCTCCGGCGGTCTCGCCTCGCTGGCGATGATCGGCTCGTTCCTCGTCGCGGCGATGAGCGTCTATCAGCTCACCGGGATGGTGCCCGCCGAGCGGGCGATCGAGCAGACCGTCTACACCTGGATGACCTCGGGCGACTTCACGCTCGACCTGACGTTCCGCGTCGATCCGCTCTCGGCGGTGATGATTCTCGTCATCACCGGCATCGGGTCGCTGATTCACATCTACTCGACGGCGTACATGCACGACGAGGGGGACGGTGAATTCGCCCGGTACTTCTCGTACCTGAACCTCTTCGCCTCGTTCATGCTCGTGCTCGTCCTCGGTGCGAGCTTTGTGGTGATGTTCGTGGGCTGGGAGGGCGTCGGGCTCTGCTCGTTCCTGCTGATCGGGTTCTGGTTCAAGAAGAAATCAGCCGGCGACGCCGCGAAGAAGGCCTTCATCGTCAACCGGATCGGCGACTACGCCTTCATCCTCGGGATGCTGCTGCTGTTCTCGCGATTCGGCACCCTCGACTTCCAGCACCTGGCGACTCTCGCGGCGGGCCAGCCTGTCGAGACCGCCGGCTTCGGCTTCATCTCGCTGGCGACGCTGCTGCTCTTCATCGGCGCCACCGGCAAGTCGGCGCAGATTCCGCTCTACACCTGGCTGCCGGACGCGATGGAAGGGCCGACGCCCGTGTCCGCTCTCATCCACGCCGCGACGATGGTGACGGCGGGTGTCTACATGATCGGGCGCAACGCCGTGCTCTTCAGCCATGCGCCGGAGACCCTGACGGTGGTCGCCGTGGTCGGCGCCGTGACGGCACTGTTTGCCGGCACCATCGGTCTGGTGCAGAACGACATCAAGCGCGTCCTCGCGTATTCGACCGTCTCGCAGCTCGGCTACATGTTCCTGGCGATGGGCGTGGGCGCCTTCGGCGCCGGTATCTTCCATCTCTACACACACGCCTTCTTCAAGGCGCTGCTCTTCCTTGGCAGCGGCGCGGTGATTCATGCGCTGCACGGCGAGCAGGACATCCGGAACATGGGCGGGCTGAAGAAGGACCTGCCGATTACCTACTGGACGTTCCTCATCGGCTCGCTGGCGATTGCCGGTGTGCCAGGCCTGGCCGGGTTCTTCTCGAAGGACGAGATTCTCTTCGAGACGTTCAGCGGCGGCCATCAACTGCTATGGATCGTCGGCGTGCTGACCTCGCTCCTGACGGCGACCTACATGTTCCGGCTCGTCTTTCTGACGTTCCACGGTGAGCGCCGGCACGACGCGCCGCCCGTAGCTGCCGCGCATGCAGTGCCCTCGCACGCTGACACGCACGGCGCACACGGTGCGCATGCCGCGCCCGCGCACGACACCCACGCACACGACACGCACGCCCATCGCGGGGGGCATCTGCATGACGCGCCGCCCGCCATGGCGTTCGCGCTGATCGTGCTCGCCATTGGATCGATCCTCGCCGGCTACGTCGGCGTGCCGCATGCCATTGGTGGCGGTAATGCACTGGCGGTCTGGCTGGAGCCGGCATTCGAAGCCAAGGCGGCCGCCGGGGAGGCCCCGGCCGTCGAAGGCGCCGTGGAAGCCGCAGCCGAGGCGCCGGAAGCGGAGGGCGAAGGCGCGCTCGAACTGACCCTGATGGGCGTGTCGAGCACGGTGGCGCTGGTTGGCATCGGCCTCGCCGGGTTCATCTGGCTGAAGCGGCGTGGGATTGCCGATTCGATGGCGGAGCGATTCGCGCCCGTGCACCGCCTGCTGCTCAATAAGTACTACGTCGACGAGATCTACGACGCGGCCGTGGTCCAGCCGATCCGCATCGGGTCGCAGGAAGTGCTCTGGCGTGCGTTCGATGTGAAGGTGGTTGATGGGGCTGTCAACGGAACCGCCTCCCTTGTTGGGGGCGCTGCGTGGGCCATGCGTCGGCTGCAGACAGGCTCCGTTCGGGCCTATGCCGGGTCGGTCATCCTGGGGGTCGTGTTGATCCTCGGTTATTACCTCTGGAGATAATGAACCTTCCGCTGCTTACGCTCTCGTGGGCGCTGCCGCTCGTCGGCGCGGTGCTGCTGCTGCTCGTCGGCAACGCCGACGGCCGCCGCAACGGCCTGATTCGCTGGATGGCAGTCGCCATCTCGCTGGTGGCGTTCGCCGTCACGCTTGCCCTCTGGGCCGGTTTCGACCCGACGACGTCCGATTTCCAGTTCGTCGAGCGTCACGACTGGATCCCCGCCTTCGGCATCGAGTATTTCGTCGGCATCGACGGCATCAGCCTGCTGCTGATCGTGCTGACCGGGTTCCTGACGCCCATCGCGCTGCTGTCGTCGTGGGAGGGGATCGAGAAGAACGTGAAGGAGTTCTCCGTCTTCATCCTCGCGCTCGAGGCGGCGATGATCGGCGTCTTCATGTCGCTCGACCTGTTCCTGTTCTACGTGTTCTGGGACGCGATGCTGATTCCGATGTATTTCCTCGTCGGCATCTGGGGGTACGACCAGCGCATCTACGCGGCCATCAAGTTCATGCTGTACACGATGGCCGGCAGCGTCCTGATGCTGGTGGCCATCCTGACTCTCGGCTACATGCACATGCAGGCCACCGGGAGCTACAGCTTCGACGTCATCAAGATCTCGGCGCTCGAGATTCCGGTGCAGACGCAGATGTGGCTCTTCCTGGCGTTCGCCATCGCGTTCGCCATCAAGGTGCCGCTGTTCCCGTTTCATACGTGGCTGCCCGACGCCCACGTGCAGGCGCCGACTGCCGGTTCAATCATCCTGGCCGGTGTGCTCCTGAAGATGGGCACCTACGGTCTCATGCGCTTCGCGTTCCCGCTGTTCCCGCAGGCCGCCGTCTACTTCGCGCCCTGGATTGCCCTGCTGGCGGTCATCGGCATCGTCTACGGTGCGCTGGTCGCGATGGTGCAGCCGGACATGAAAAAGCTGGTGGCCTACTCCTCGGTGAGCCACCTCGGATTCGTCGTCCTCGGCATCTGCGCCATGAACATGCAGGGTATGCAGGGCGCGGTCTACCAGATGCTCGCGCACGGCGTCAGCACGGGTGGGCTCTTCCTGCTCGTCGGGATGCTCTCGGACCGCCGCCACACGCGGCTCATCAGCGAATTCGGCGGCCTGAAGAGCGTGATGCCGAGACTGACCGCCGCGTTTCTCATCATCACCCTCGCCTCGATCGGCCTGCCGGGACTCAACGGCTTCGTGGGCGAGTTCCTGATCATGCTCGGGGCGTTCCGCTGGGACCCGCGGTATGTCGTGGGTGCCGGACTCGGCGTGATCCTGTCGGCGGTCTACATGCTGTGGATGTTCCAGCGCGTCTTCTACGGTGAGGTCACCAACCCGCACAACGCGGAACAGCCCGACCTGCGCCCGCGTGAGTGGGCCGCTGTGCTGCCGCTCTGTGCGATGGCCATCGTCATGGGCATCTTTCCGAGTCTGTTCCTGAAGCCGATGGCGCCCACGGTCGAACAGCTCGTGCAGCGCATGCAGGCGGCCCGAAATCTGAGCATTGAGCCTGGGAGCACGTCGCCGGCTCCGCTGCATCCGCCCATCGGCGAGGTGGCCCCGTAGTGACGCCCATGGTGACTGTCTCCCTCGACGCCGTCATCCCGATGCTCTGCGTCGTGATGGCCGCGCTCGCCGTCATGGGTGCCGAAGCGTTCCGCGCCAAGGGCGAGCAGATGCCGTTTGGCGGCCTCGGCATCATCGGGCTTGCGGGCGCGGCGGTCTCGGCCGCGTTTCTCTGGAACCGGAATGCCTCGAGCTTCGGCGTGATTGTCGCCGACAACTTCGGGCTGTTCGTCACCGTCACGCTCGTGGTCGTTGGCATTCTCACGCTCATGTTCTCGTCGCAGGTGATACGACAGGACGAGATTCCGCAAGGGGAGTACCACGCGCTGGTGCTGTTTGCCCTGGTCGGCATGATCATGATGGCCACGGCGAACGATCTGCTGGTCATCTTCGTCGCGCTCGAAATCATGTCGCTCGCGGTCTACGTGCTGACCGGCATCCGGCGCGA
>CANJYC010000044.1 GCA_947478985.1 Acidobacteriota bacterium
GGTACGTGAGCTGGGTTTAGAACGTCGCGAGACAGTTCGGTCTCTATCTGTGATGGGCGCAGGAGATTTGAGTGGGGCTGACCTTAGTACGAGAGGACCGGGTTGGACGAACCTCTAGTGTATCGGTTGTCACGCCAGTGGCAGTGCCGAGTAGCTACGTTCGGAAGGGAGAAACGCTGAAGGCATCTAAGCGTGAAACCCTCCACGAGATGAGATCTCCCAGGGCATAAGCCCTCTGAAGGCTCCTGGTAGACTACCAGGTTGATAGGCCAGGTGTGGAAGCGCAGCGATGCGTTAAGCTAACTGGTACTAATGAGCCGTGAGGCTTGACTACATTTTCTCTCTCTCCTCTGTTGCGTGGGAGAGGAGAACTACCGTTTGCAGGGTATTCAGTTGTCAGTTGTTCTTTGAATTGGCCGACATTGTTGGCCGAACAGGATAGTCTGGGACGATCGACATGGCGATGTGATGCGGCGAAATAAGCTGCGCCTCACCATGTCGGACCCCAGGCAACCAGTTTCCCGGTGGTCATAGGGGCAGGGCTCCACCCGTTCCCATTCCGAACACGGAAGTTAAGCCTGCCACCGCCGATGGTACTGCATGCGTAGGTGTGTGGGAGAGTAGGTCGCTGCCGGGATTATTTTTAAGAGCCGCCATGAGCAATCATGGCGGCTTTTTGTTTGTACTTCACACTTGCGTGGGCGGAGGCTCGCGTGGGGTTGGCTGGGGCGGCCATGCACAGAACGATTGCCGTCCCTGAAGCCATGGACCACAATACGTGCTCCCGCCACGAAACTGATGTCACGTCGCTGCGCGCCGTTCATTGCGTGCCTGCTCCTAGTGGCACCGCTCCTTTCCCAAGCTCAGGAGCCTTCGGCCTTACGATGGGGAGGCGACTCGGAAGGTGGCGCACCGTTTGTCGAGGCCGACCCATCTGACCCGTCCCGCGTGGTGGGTTTCGACGTTGAAGTGGCCCAGTTGCTGGCCGCCAAGCTTGGGCGCACTGCGCAATTTATCCAGGTTGGATTTACCAGCATCGACGCCTCTGCCAACCGCGGAGACTTCGACATTGGGTTGAGCGGCATCGAAGATAGCCCCGCGCGGCGCACGCGGCTCGCAGTCACCATTCCCTATTACGAATTTCGGGAAGTTCTTACCGTGCGTCAGGCGGATCGCGAGCGCTATCGCACGCTCGGCGAGCTCCGCGGGCGGCGCATCGCCACGCTTGGCGGAACGCTGGCGTACGATCTGCTGGTCAAAGCGCAGAGCGAGCAGGGAGTGATTCCTGTCACCTACGAAGACGACGTACATCCATACAGCGACCTAGCGATCGGTCGGGTGGATGCAGTCGTCCTCGATGAAGTCCTCGCCCGGCGTGGAATTCGTCAGAACGGCACGCTCGTCAATCAACCGGCGACGCTCGGTGTCGGCCACTATGTGGGAGTGCTAGCCCCGACCCAAGGGGCCCTGCGCGATCGAATCGATGCGATCCTCCGCGAGGCAATGCGAGACGGCCGCCTCGAAAGCATCTTCCGGCGCTGGAATATGTGGAATGCGGATCAGCCGCGGCTCTATGCACGACTGATTGTTCCCGCTAAAGACGTCCCCGTTGATGCGTCGCTGATGCCGGCTGAGGGGCTCTGGGACGCTACACGCCGTTACCTCCCTGCGCTCCTGCGTGCAACGGCAATCACCGTGGTGCTCTCATGTCTCGCGATGGCCATGGCGGTCGCGCTCGGTGTGGCAATTGCAAGCGGCCGGGTCTACGCAAATGCCCCGCTCCGCGCAGCGCTCACCGCCTACGTCGAGGTCATCCGTGGTACGCCTCTCCTTCTGCAACTGTTCGTCTTGTACTTCGGCCTCGCAAGCATCGTGCAGCTGCCCGCCTTTCTTGCAGCACTCATCGGACTTGGCCTGAACTATGCCGCCTACGAAAGCGAGATCTACCGCAGTGCACTCGAGGCGGTTCCCGTCGGGCAGCTTGATGCGGCCCGGACTCTGGGGTTCAGCCGCCTCCAGACACTACTGCTCGTGCGCGGGCCACAGGCCTTCCGTCTGGCGCTGGCACCAATGACAAACGACTTCGTGGCGCTCCTCAAGGACAGCTCGCTCGTTTCGGTAATTACTGTGGTGGAGCTGACCAAGGAAACCTCGATCTTCGCGGCCAATATCGGGAGCTGGGTCCTGCCGGGGGCGCTGTGCGCAGCGATGTACCTGGCACTGTCGCTGCCGCTTGCACGCGTCGCGCGCCATATCGAGAAAGGATGGCGACGGACGTGACGACGCTGGAGCTTCACCGAGTTGACATTCGGCGGGGCGATCGACTCATCGTGCACAAAGTATCGTTCTCTGCGACGCGCGGCGAGCTGCTCGCACTCATGGGGCCCTCCGGATCCGGAAAGACCACGGTGCTTCGTTGCATCGCTGGACTGGACCCCGTTGACAGCGGCGAACTCAGAGCGGAGCGGGCAGGCATGGTGCTTCAGTTTCACCATCTGTTTGAGCACCTGACCGCGGTGCACAATATCTGGCTCGCCCCAGTGCACGTCCTCAAACAGCCGCAGGCCCAGGCCGAGCGTCGTGCACGTGAACTGCTACAACAGCTCGGCGTCGGACATCGCGCCGATGCGCTGCCGCACGAGTTGTCAGGAGGCGAGGCGCAGCGGGTCGCCATTGCCCGGGCACTGGCCGTTGATCCCCCGGTGCTGCTCATGGACGAGCCGACGGCATCGCTCGATCCAGCGCGCCGGGATGACCTGGCAGGGACCCTCCGTCAGCTTGCCGCTCAGGGACGGACCGTGGTGATCTCAACGCACGACGCCGCCTTCGCCCGCGCATGTGCCGATCACGTCGTATTCCTGGAAGAGGGCCGGGTCACCCGCGACGGCCGGCCCGGCGAGCTGCTCCCGTAGGTTCTGTAAATCAGACCGAGTCTGGGATTTTGAACAACGTAAAATGAGACCCGGTTCAATGCCAGATATCCAACCGAAGAAAGCGGCGACCGACGCCATCTACATTGAGCTCGATACCGAGCGTAAAATCCGCCATCGGAACAAGACCTACTACCGCGTCTTGCACTGGCCAATCTGGATCTTTACGTTCTTTATTGCTCCCGGTCCGCTGACGTTCGACCTCTTTGCTCACGGTTTCGATACGCGCATGCTCGTCTGGTTATCGATCGTGCTGGTCGCTACCGGAATTGCCGGCCTCCGTGGGAAGCTTCCTGGCTCCGAACCGAGCCCCTACATCATTCGCTTCACCGAGGATCGTCCGAATCCACTCTATCGCCGTGTCTGCTACACCCTCGCGTGGGGCGAGGTTGTGGCTTTCGCGGTCTTGAACCTGGTGGGGATGGCCTACGCAGTCTGGACGGGAGAGTGGCGGATGCGGCAGCTATACGACGCCGGATATTTTCCAATTGCCGGAACCATGTGGACGCTCGGCGCGTTCGGACTGCTGCCCCGCGTCAAACCGTCAACCAAGGGTGAAGGGCACGAGCGGCGTTACTTCTACGGCTCTGTCTGGGCGGTGACGATTGCACAGCCGATCCTGTGGCTGCTGTGGAAGGTGATTCCGGTGGGCCACACAGGCGACATTGCGAAGCTCTCGGCGTTCGTGGTGATTCTCGCGGTCGTCGGGCAGATGTCCCGCCTCGGCCTCCTGCCGCGCACGCGGCCGATTCTTCCGGGCGAATGGGCAGTGGATTGATGATGGTGCTGGTCGAGATGCAGAACTCGATGTTGATTGCGACAGTGGGCCAGACATCCTGAAGAAGACGCCGACGAGCACCGAAGGGTACGAGGGCTGGGATGCGTACGCGCCGTTTTACGATTGGGAGAACGCGCGGACGCTTGGCAGGCGCGATGTGCCGTTCTGGCGTCAACTGGCGCTGCAGGCGGGTGGACCGGTACTCGAGCTCGGTTGCGGAACCGGCCGGATCTCAATTCCGCTTGGCCGCGCTGGCGTGCCGCTTGTCGGCCTCGATCGTTCCGCTCCGATGCTCCTTCGAGCGCGCCAGCGTATCAAGCGCGGACGACTGCAATCGCGGGTGCGTTTGGTGCGTGGCGACATCAGGCACTTGCCGTTTGCGGCCCCGTTCGCCCTGGTCATGGCGCCTTACGGCATGCTGCAGTCGCTGTTGCGCGAACGCGATCTCGCAGCGACACTGAAGGCGGTGTACGCGGCGCTCGAACCTGGCGGGACGTTCGGGATGGAGCTGGTGGCCGACCTGCCGGCGTGGGAAGAGTATCGACAGCGCGTCAGTCTCAAAGGCTGGCGCCGGGGAAAATCCGGCGCACATGTGACGCTGGTTGAAACGGTTCGGCAGGACCGCGAAAAGGGGCTCACGATTTTTGACCAGGAGTTCACTGAGCGAATCGATGGGCAGCGCCGCGTTCACCGGTTTGCACTGACCTTCCGGACGCTCTCAGTGCCGCAAATCGCGCGGCGGCTGGAAAAGGCGGGCTTTGAAGTTGAGGCCCTGCTGGGTGACTATCAGGGTGGTCCTTGGGACCGCCGCGCGGATGTCTGGATGGTCATCGCCCGTAAGCCCGGGGTTGCGGGCGCGTGATAGAATCGCAGGTCGCTTTTCCCTTGTGTTTTCTGGAGTTTACGCATGTCAGGCCATTCCAAGTGGCACACGATCAAGCATAAGAAGGGCGCCGCTGACGCCAAGCGCGGCAAGATCTTTACGCGCCTCATCAAAGAACTGACGGTCGCGGCCCGGGGTGGCGGCGGCGACGTCGACATGAATCCTCGTCTCCGCACAATTGTCGCTGAGGCGAAGGCGAACAACATGCCGCGCGAGAACATCGAACGCGCGATCCGCCGCGGCACTGGTGAAGAGCCGGGTGTCTCGTACGAAGAGATCATGTACGAGGCCTACGGACCTGGCGGTGTGGCGCTGATGATCCAGACGCTGACGGACAACAAGAACCGCACGGTCGGGGAAATCCGGTTCCTGCTCGGCAAGTGGAGCGGCAACCTGGCCGCCGAGAACAGCGTCGCCTGGATGTTCAGCCGGAAGGGACAGCTCTTCGTCGAGAAGGGCAAGGTCGACGAGGACAAGCTCCTCGCTGCCGTGCTCGACGCGGGTGCCGACGACATGAGCGATGAAGACAGCGCGTGGGAAATTGTCACGGCGCCCGAGACTTTCGAGCCGGTACGTGAGGCGGTGAAAGCGCTTGGCGTTGAGCCGGCCAGCGCAGCCATCGCGATGATTCCGCAGAACTACGTGAAGCTGGTCGGCAAGGATGCCAACCATATGATCAAGCTGATGGAAGCGCTCGACGATCACGACGACGTTCAGAACGTCTGGGCGAACTTCGACATCGAGGAAAAGGAGATCGAGGCCTCCCTGGCGTGAGGATATTCGGCATCGATCCAGGCTCCGAGCGCACCGGCTACGGCTGCGTGGAGACGGATGGACGCCGATATCGCCTTGTGACCTGCGGGGCCATCACCGCCGCGCCTGCCGATGCGTTCCCGCAGCGGCTGGCGCGTATCTATCGCGAGCTCGCTGCCCAGCTCAGCGCATGCCGCCCCGATTGCGTGGCAATCGAGAATCTGTTTCACGCCGTCAACGCCCGAAGCGCGCTTCTGCTCGGACACGCGCGGGGCGTGGCCATGTTGGCCGCCGTGGAGGCTAACTGCACGGTTGTCGAGTACACCCCTGCGGAAGTCAAACGCGCCGTCGTCGGCTATGGTCGGGCCGACAAGAACCAGGTGCAGCAGATGATCAAGCTGCTCCTGGGTCTCGACGAGGCCCCGTCACCGCACGATGCCGCCGATGCGCTGGCCGTCGCCATCTGCCATCTGCATTCAATGCCCACCTACGCTGCAGTGGCGGCAAGGCCGCCTGCGGGCCGCCGCCGTCCGGCCGCCGCCGGGCTGAAGTCCTGGCGCCAGTACCGCCCACCCGCCAACGGATGATTGCGTTCCTACGCGGGCGCGTGCTCGAGAAACAGCCGAACAAGGTCATCGTGGACGTCCAGGGCGTGGGCTACGAACTGCACGTGCCGCTTTCGACCTATTACGACGTCGGTGAGTCGGGCGCGGAGGTGTCGTTGCGCGTGCATACACACGTGCGTGAGGAGGCGCTGCAGCTGTTTGGCTTCCTCACGATGCTCGAGCAGCAGTTGTTCGAACGGTTGATTTCGACGAGCGGCATCGGGCCGAAGCTGGCGATTGCCGTCCTGTCCGGCATCGAGGCGCGCGAGCTGCTGTCCGCCGTGCAGCGCGGGGATGTAGCCAGACTGACCGGTGTGCCGGGAATCGGAAAGAAGACCGCCGAGCGCATCGTCCTCGAGCTGAAGGACCGGCTCAGCGCACTGGCCGCCACGGCCGGGACTGACGCCACGACGATAGACTCGCCCGGTGAACGGCTGCGCGCCGATCTGCTCTCAGCGCTTCAGAACCTGGGCTATCATCGGCCTGCCGCTGAAAAGTCCGTTGAAATCACGCTGTCTGCCACAAGCGACGCGACCTTCGAGCAGGCGCTCAGGTCGGCGTTGCGGGAACTGATGCGGTGACGGCCGACCCGCGCCTGCTCACCGCCGTTCCAGCCGCCGACGACGCCCAGTACGAGGCGGGCCTCCGGCCGCGCTCCCTCGACGACTACATCGGGCAGGATCGCGTGCGCGACAACCTGCAGGTTTCGATTGCGGCGGCACGCGGGCGGAGCGAAGCGCTCGATCACGTCCTGCTGTACGGCCCCCCGGGGCTTGGCAAGACCACGCTCGCCTATGTCATCGGCAACGAGATGGGGGTCCCGGTTCGCGCAACCGCCGGACCTGTGATCGAGCGGCCTGGCGATTTGGCGGCGATGCTCACTAACCTGCAGGAACACGAAGTCCTGTTCATCGACGAGATTCACCGGCTCGCACCCGCGATCGAGGAGATCCTCTATCCCGCGATGGAGGACTACGAGCTCGACATCGTCATTGGCCAGGGGCCGAGCGCGCGATCGGTGAAGGTGCCGCTGCAGAAGTTCACGCTCATCGGGGCGACGACACGCGCCGGCCTCCTGACGTCGCCGCTGCGTGCCCGTTTTGGCATCGTGCATCGCCTCGACTTCTATGCGGACCACGACATCGAAGAAATCGTGCGTCGATCGGCCCGTATTCTCGGTGTCGCGATCGATGCTGAAGCGTCGCGCGACATCGCGCGTCGGTCGCGCGGAACGCCCCGTATCGCGAACCGGCTGCTTCGCCGCGTCCGGGATTTCGCGCAGGTCCGCGCCGACGGTACGATTAACGCGGAGGTCGCGCGCGGGGCGATGCAGCTGCTCGAGGTCGACGACAATGGCTTCGATGAAGTCGATCGCAAGCTGCTTCGTACGATCATTGAGAAGTTCAGCGGTGGACCGGTCGGGGTGAACAGCCTTGCGGCCGCCATCAGTGAAGAAAAAGACGCCATTGAAGACATCTACGAACCGTTCCTGATCCAGGCCGGTTTCCTCGATCGGACACCGCGAGGCCGTGTCGCCACGGCTCGTGCTTATGAATATTTCGGGCTTGCCGTGCCCGGGAGGGACTCTCGACTGTGGTAATCACGCCGCCGCTGCGCGCCATGAAGCGCGCGCGCATCTCCAGCCTCGCGACCTACGTGCCGCCCCGTGTCCTGACCAACGCCGACCTCGAGCGGATGGTCGATACCTCCGACGACTGGATCATGCAGCGCGTCGGCATCCGGGAACGGCACGTGGTTGATGCCGGCGTGGCCACCTCGGATCTCGCGCGCGAGGCATCGCTGAAAGCCATTGCTCGCGCGGGCCTGGTCCCGGCCGATATCGACTTCATCGTCGTCGGTACGACGACGCCCGACACGCTGTTTCCCAGTACTGCGTGCGTGCTGCAGGACATGATCGGCGCGACCAACGCCTGGGGCTACGACCTCGTCGCGGCCTGCTCCGGGTTCACCTATGCGCTCACCACTGGCGCACAGATGATTGCGTCTGGTGCCAGCAAGCGCGCGCTGGTCGTCGGCGCCGACGTAATGTCGAGCATTATCGATTACACCGACCGCACGACGTGCGTGCTGTTCGGGGACGGCGCCGGGGCGGTCGTGCTCGAAGCCACCGACGACGAGAACTTCGGCATCCTCGACTTCGAGAACTACGTGGACGGCAGCGGCGGCCCGGCGCTCTGCATGCCGGCTGGGGGAAGCCGGCTGCCGGCCTCGGTCGAGACGATTGCGTCCCGGCAGCATTACGTCAAGCAGGAAGGGCAGACGGTCTTCAAGTTCGCCGTGAAGAACATGGAGGAAGTCTGCCGCCGCATCCTGGACCGCAACGGCATCAAACCGCATCAGCTGGACTTGCTCGTGCCGCACCAGGCGAGCAGCCGAATCATCAAGCACGCGTCTGAGAAGCTCGGCCTGCCACCGGAAAAGGTCGTCATCAACATCGATCGCTTCGGCAACACGACGGCAGGAACGATACCGCTGGCGATGAACGATGCTGTCGAATCGGGTCGCCTCAAGCGCGGCGACCTCGTGCTGCTCGCCTCGGTTGGCGCCGGCTTCACGGTCGGTGCGGTGTTGATCCGGTGGGGACTGAAGCCATAAGCCGGTGCCCATGATCGTGACGAGGTGAACGTCGCCGATTTTCAGTTCGATCTTCCCGACGAACTGGTGGCCCAGGAGCCGCCCGCCGTGCGCGGCGGATCACGACTCCTGGTCCTGAACCGCACAACAGGCGCGATTGAGCACAGCACGTTCGACCAGCTTGGGCGGTTTCTCCAGGCGGGCGACCTGCTCGTGGTCAACGACACGCGAGTCTTCCCTGCGCGGCTGCTCGGCCACCGCGTGCCCAGTGGCGGAGCGGTCGAGGTGCTGCTGCTCGGCCCTCCCCACGCCAGCCACGAGCCCACGGGCGACTCCCCCGAGTGGAGCGCGCTCGTGCACCCGGGCCAGAAGCTGAAACCGGGTGCGCGCGTGGTGTTCGAACGCGATGGTGTCCGGCTCCACGGAGAGATCCTGGCGCGTCATTTTCATGGTCGCCGCAGCGTCCGGCTGTGGACCGAGGGCGGGAGCGAGGTTGCGGCTGCCATCGATCGCATCGGTCACATCCCGCTCCCGCCCTACATCAGACGCGACGATCGTCCGGACGATCGCGACCGTTATCAGACGGTCTATGCCCGCGAACGTGGTTCCATCGCGGCGCCGACGGCCGGCCTCCACTTCACGCCAAATCTTCTGGCGACCCTCGATGCGCGTGGCGTCGAGCGTGCCGCCGTGACGCTGCACGTCGGCTACGGCACGTTCAAGCCCGTGCGGGCCGAGCGTGTTGAGGACCACCATGTTGACCCGGAAACCTATGAGGTGTCGTCGACAACAGCCGAAGCGCTCACCAGAGCCCTGAGGAGCGGCCGCCGTATCATCGCCGTCGGGACGACGACGACGCGGGCCCTGGAATCGCTGACCGTGGCTGCGGATGGCAGCGTTGAGCCGGCATCAGGAGACACGCGCCTCTTTCTCCATCCCGGACATGAATTCAAGATCGTGAGCGGCATGGTCACCAACTTCCACCTGCCGGCCTCGTCACTGTTGATGCTGGTGGCCGCGTTCGCCGGGCTGGACCATGTCATGGTTGCCTATCGAGAGGCGGTCGGGCACGGGTACCGCTTCTACTCCTACGGCGACGCCATGCTGATCGTGTAACGTAACCGACGCCATGCCGTTCAATTACGAAGAGTTCGACCTGTCTGCCGTGCGTACCTATCCGCTGGCCTCGCGTGCGAGTAAAGCGCGGGTTGAGGACTTTGCGCGCCCGGTCTCGGCCGGTGGGAGCTTCAAGGACTGGTTCGACGCGCTGCCTGCCATCCTCGGTGCCCACGACGTGCGCCGCGTCGTTACAGCCCTCGTCGAGGCGAAGCGGAATCAGCGCGGGATCATCTGGGGGTTGGGCGCCCACGTGATCAAGACCGGCGTCTCGCCGGTGCTGATCGATCTGATGGAGCGCGGGTACGTATCGGCGCTGGCGATGAACGGCGCCGGCGTCATTCACGATTTCGAGATCGCCTTGTCTGGGGCCACCTCCGAGGATGTCGAGGAAGCGCTTGGGCCTGGACGCTTCGGCATGGCGGAGGAGACCGGGCGACTCCTGAACGACGCCATTCGCCGGGCTGCGGAGCAGGGACTCGGACTTGGCCAGGGCGTGGGTGCCTTTCTCGCGGCGCAGTCGCCCCTGCATGCCCACCGCAGCCTTGCGGTGACGGCGCACCGCCTGGGCATCCCGCTAACCGTACACGTGGCCCTTGGCACCGACATCATCCACATGCATCCCGACGCGTCGGGTGCCGCGATCGGCGAAACGAGCCTCCGCGATTTCCGCTATTTCACGTCGTGCGTGTCTCAACTCACCGGAGGGGTGTATCTCAACTGCGGTTCCGCGGTGGTGCTTCCGGAGGTGTTTCTCAAGGCGATAGCACTGGCGCGCAATGCCGGAGCCGGTTTGGAAGGGCTGACGACCGTCAACATCGACTTCCTCCGGATGTACCGCCCGCAGACCAACGTCCTCACGCGCCCGATTGCCGGGACCGGCGGGGCGGGCATCTCACTGGTCGGCCATCACGAGATTCTGATTCCGCTTATTGCCGCTGCCGTGATCAACGCGGGA
>CANJYC010000045.1 GCA_947478985.1 Acidobacteriota bacterium
ACACGTACCTCAACGGCGGGTTCAACGCGCGGTTGGGATCGAAGACGCGCATCGGCGGCGGCATCGACACAGGTCGCACGATCACGGACCTGTGCTACGTCATCGACTCCCCGCAGCAGAAGCTGAACTGCAACACGCCGCTGAGCTGGATGGCGAATCTGCAGGTCAAGCTCAACGGCACCTATACGCTCCCGCATGAGATTGTGACAAGCGTCATCTATCAGAACATCGCTGGAGAAAACGTCACGGCGGCCTACGCGGCACCGAACTCCGCCATCGCCGGGTCGCTCGGACGTAACCTCGCCGCCTGCGGCACCAGGAACCCGTGCAGTTCCACGGCGACGATTCCGCTGATCGAACCGAACACGGTCTTCGAACCACGCCGCAACCAGATCGACGTGCGTGTGGGCAAGGCATTCCAGTTGGGTCGGTCGCGGCTGCAGGCCAACGTCGACCTCTACAACGCGTTAAACGGCAATGCGATTGCGACTCGCAACAACAGCTTTGGACCCAACTGGGGCCAGGCGCAGAGTGTGCTGGACGCCCGGATGTTCCAGTTCAGCGGCAGTGTGACCTTCTAAGTTCGTCTCTCAGGGCGGGTCCGCGAGGCGCGGCCCGCCCTGAGCTTCAGCCAGGCGTGCCTCGAACACAGGAGACGCAACAGATGAAACGTCCCGCACCTTTGGTGCAATTGACATCGATGATGGTGGTCGCAGTCGCGGTCGCGGCAACCCTTCCCGGACGGCCAGTGCTGGCCCAGGCGCGAGGTGCCGCACCAGTGGCCGCCGCGGTAGCGCCGGCCCCGGCACGGACACTTACGCCGACGGAACAGAATGGCGAGATGCTGTTCTTCCAGCGGTGCTCGCTGTGCCACCTCCCGCCACTGGTGGGACCAGGCCAGGCCGCCCGCCTGCCGTTCGGACCACTGGTCTACGGCTTCATGGACACCCCGCGCAACGCCGCGAGGATCAAGACCGTCATCCAGAATGGCGGCGCCAAGATGCCGGGCTTCAAGTACGGGCTCAGCGCAACAGAGATCGACAACATCGTGGCCTTCATGCAGACGCCAGGCATGAAGACACCGCCGGAGTGGTACCAGACCGCGGTCAAGAGCGGTCGCGGCGGTGCGGACGGACTTAACCCTGTTGACTAGGACAGGGTTCCGATCGTTCGGTGGCCTATTAGCTGTGTAGGGCGAACGAAGAAGTGAAGCAGTGAGGAGAAGGAACTGATGAGCAGATACAAATTACTCGGTGTCATGGCAGCTGGCCTCCTGGTGGGTGCCATCGCGCTGTCGGCGCAGGCGCCGGCCCCCATGAATGGAACCGTCCTGACAGGCGTCGTCAAGTCGTCAACCGGTCAGTCGCTCGAGGGGATTCTGGTGACGGCACGCGGGAACGGGTCGTCCATGAAGATCACCGTCTTCACCGACGAGCAGGGGCGCTACTACTTCCCTCCGCAGCCCGGTGGGACCTATGAAGTCTGGGCGCAGGCCGTCGGCTTCGACACCAACCGCGCGACCGCGCAGCTCGCGGGCGCGAGCGCGCAGAAGGACTTCACAATGGCCACGCTGGCGGACTTCAGCCGCCAGCTCTCTGGGCCAGAGTGGCTCGCGTCGCTCCCGGCGTCGACGCCGCAGGATGCGCGCGCGAAGGAGCTCTTCCGTAGCAACTGCCTCGGTTGCCACACGGCGTCCTGGATTCTCCAGAACCGGTTCGACCGCACTGGCTGGTACAAGATCATCGCCACCATGGAGAGAACGGCCGTGCAGGGTGGCGGAGCCCAGGAAGCGGATCGGCCGCCCGCACCATCGGTCCGCTACAACCGTGACGAGATCGCCGATTACCTCGCGAAGGTCCGCGGACCGAATTCGACGCTCACCTACAAGGTTCTGCCCCGCCCGCGCGGCGAATCCGCCAGGGCCGTCATCACTGAGTATTCAACAGGGTCGAGCGAGGACCCCAAGCGCCCGGTGAGATTCGATGGCGCGGACTGGAGCCTGGGCACGCCGACAGCGTATGAAGCGCGAGGGCCGCACGACGCCGACGTGGACCCGCTCGGCTTCGTCTGGATCGTCTACGGTGACCAGTCATCACCCGCATATCGCACTTACGGTCGGCTGAATCCCGCTACAGGCGAGCTCCAGGACTTCAAGATCCTGAGCGACCGCGGCACGGTGCTCGGCAGCCACGGCGTGAAGGTGGACGAACAGGGACGCGTCTGGTTCAACGCCGGCAACAACTTGCAGATGGTGGACAGCAAGGACCCGACACTCAAGCTCAACACCTATGTGCCTCCGGCAGGCATGGGCTCGGTGGGCGGGCACATCCAGATCAGCCCCCAAGGCTACATCTGGGCTGCCAGCAACGGCGGATTGATGTTCGATCCCGCCACCAAGGTGTTCAAGCGGTTCGACCATCCCAATCCCGGTGGACAGACCTATGGCATCGGCGCCGACTCCGGCGGTAACGGCTGGTGGGCGCAGATGGGCGGACAGGCCTACGACGAGATTGGTCACAGCGATCTGGCGACCGGCAAGTCGGTGGCGATCAAGCTGGATCCGATTCCCGGCATGAAGGAACTCGCCACGTCTGCGGACCTGGAGATGTACAAGTCGGCTGGAGCCGAGTTCAACGCAGCGCCGTGGTGGGCCGAGGGTCCGCGCCGGCTCGGCGGCGACTTGCTCGGCAACATGTGGGTGTCGGATTGGTGGGGAAACAACCTCGCCAAGATCGACGTCAAGACCAACCGCGTGACCAAGATCTACTATCCCAACAAGGAACATGTGGGTCTCTACCAGCCGGTCTTCGACAATGCCGGGCGCGTGTGGGTCAACCTGATGACGGCGGACCGCGTGGCGCGGTACGACCCGAAGACGGATACGTGGGCCGAGTTCCTACTGCCGAACCGCGGCACGGAAACGCGCCACATGGCTGTGGACAACTTCAAGCCGCAGGTTGAGGCGTGGACGCCCTACTGGCGCACGAACCAGATGGCCCGCATTCAGGTGCGCACCCCGCAGCAGATGCAGGCGCTCGTGGAGCGGACGGCCGCGATGCTCGCGGCACGGTAAACAACAAGGGGGCCGGATCCGCCTCGGCGGATCCGGCCCTTGTCTGATAGCCCACGGCAGGTGTTGAGAGGAGTGTTCTGCATGGCAGACGGAGGCAAGGTCGTCGACCAGTCGTTCGAGACGACCGTCGGGTTGTACCGGGACGGCAAGGTGAATCGCCGCGGTCTGATCAAGGCCATCGTGACCTTGACCGGCGGCTTCTCCGCCGCTCAGGTGTTCATGGAATCAACCGGGTTCACAGGCGGGTTTTGGGCCACGCTGGAGGCGCAGGCCGGCGGCGTTGACACCGAAACCATTCACTACACGTCCGGCACCACGCAGGTGGAGGGATACCTGGCCAAGCCGCGAGGCGCTGGGCCATTCCCTGCCGTTGTCATCGTGCACGAGAATCGCGGGCTGACAGACAACATCCGCGATGTGGCCCGCCGATTTGCCGCGGAAGGTTTCGTCGCGTTGGCCCCGGACATGCTCTCCAGGACCGGCGGCACCGCTGCCCTGAAGACGCCCCAGGAAGCCACGGCGGCAATCGCTCGGCTGCCGACGCTGCCGGCCCTGTCGGACCTCCGCGAAGGCTTTACGTATCTGTCCAAGCACGCGTCAGTGAACCCGCAGCGCATCTCGACAGTCGGATTCGGCTGGGGCGGCTGGCGGAGCTTCTCGCTGGCCACGATGGCGCCGACGCTGGCCAAGACCGTGGTGTTCTACAGCAGCACGCCCGACGATGGCCTCGCGAACATCAAGGGACCAGTGCTGGCACACTACGCGTCGCGCGATCGCGCGATTACGGGCAATTCACAGTGGACGGCTCGTGAGCTGAAGCGGCTCGGCAAGACGTTCACGTTCTACATCTACGACGACACCGACGCGGGCTTCTTCAATGACACGGCCGGCCCCCGGTACAGCGCTACCGCGGCCAAGCTGGCGTGGACCAGAACGCTGGAGTTCCTGCGGGGCTGAGGTCCTAGCCGTTTCTGTGCAAGACCGGGCCGAGGGAGGTTGCTCCCTCGGCTCGCTTCCCCTCCCCCGCCAGGCTTCCGGCTGACCTTCCCAGTATTCTCTAGTCAAATCCGGACTTCTGAGGTATATCGTGGCCGAGCAGGGTGCTTCCATCCGACCCGGATCGGCGCCCGCATCTACGTCGGCGCACGTGGACCCCAAATGGGCGGAATCCAACTGAGTTGAAGTGAGGGCGCTCTATGACGAAACGTAGACTGATTGTGCTCGGCGTGGCGGGCCTGCTTGCAGCGACCATTCACGGGCTGTCGGCCCAGTCGCCAACTTCGCCTGCACGCGGAACGGTGCTCATGGGCACCGTCAAGTCGAGCACCGGTCAGCCGCTTGAAGGCATGACCGTCACCGCTCGAGGAAGCAACAAGAACATCAAGACCACGGTCTTCACCGATGAGCAGGGGGCGTACTACTTCCCGCCGCTCGCTGCCGGCTCCTACGACGTGTGGGTGCAAGCCGTCGGATTCGCCACAGACCGCGCCGCGGTGCAGCTGTCCACGAATCGGACGCAGCACAACGTTTCGGTAAATGCCATCGAGGATTTCAGCCGCCAGCTTTCCGGGGCCGAGTGGCTCGCCGCGCTGCCGTCGAGCACGCCGCAGGACGCACGGATGAAGGAAATCTTTCGATCCAACTGCGCCGGATGCCATGCGGCGTCGTGGGTGCTGCAGAACCGGTTCGACCGCGATGGCTGGAACAAGATCATCTCGAACATGGAGCGCGTCAGTATTCAGGGCGGCGGCCCCCAGGAAATGGACCGGGCCCCGCAACCGTGGCTTCGATTCAACAAGGATGAACTCGCCGACTATCTGGCCAAGGTGAGAGGGCCGGAGTCACGGATGAACTTCAAACCGTTCCCGCGCCCAAAGGGCGAGGCCGCGCGTGCGGTCATCACCGAGTACTCGACAGGATCGAGCGAGGATCCCACGCGTCCGGTCCGGTTCGATGGTTCGGACTGGAGTCAGGGCATTCCGACCGCGTATGAAGCCCGAGGACCGCACGACGCAGACGTCGACCCGCGTGGATTCGTCTGGATTGTCTACGGGGATGACACGGCTCCGGCATCACGGACCTATGGCCGGCTCGATCCGGCGACGGGCGAGATTCGTGACTTCAAGATCACCAATGCACGTGGCGTCGTGCAGGGCAGCCACGGGGTGAAGGTCGATCCGCAGGGGCGCGTCTGGTTCAACGCGGGCGGCAACCTGCAGATGGTCGACAGCAAGGACCCTGCGCTGACGCTCACGACCTACGTGCCGCCCCGGGAGATGGGCACCGTCGGCGGTCACATTCAGATCAGCCCCCAGGGCCTGGTCTGGGCGGCCAGCGACGGCGGCATCATGTTCGACCCTGCAACCAAGAAGTTCAGGCGCTTTGACCACCCGTGGCCCGGTGGCGCCACCTACGGTGTCGGCGCCGACAAGGATGGCAACGGTTGGTGGGCACAGATGGGCGGCTTGCCATATGACGAACTTGGCAAGGCAGACATCGCCACCGGCAAGACCTATTCGATCCCGATGGAGCCCATCCCCGGCATGAAGGAACTCGCCACGCCGGCGGACATGGAGTTTTACAAGGTCGCTGGGTCTCAGACCAACATGGCCCCCATCTGGGCGCAGGGCCCCCGGCGCATGATGGGCGACGATGTCGGCTACATGTGGACCGGTAACTGGTGGGGGAACAACATCGCGCAGGTCGACATCAAGACCTTCAAGGTGACCTACCGGGCGTACCCCAACAAGGAACACATGGGCATCTACCAGCCGGTCCCGGACAAGGACGGCAACGTGTGGGTCAACCTCATGACGTCGGACCGCGTGGCGCGCTACAACCCGAAGACCGATTCGTGGACCGAGTTCCTGCTGCCGAATCGCGGCACTGAGACCCGCCACATGGCCGTCGATAACTTCAAGCCGCAGGTCGAGGGCTGGACGCCGTACTGGCGAACCAATCAGCTGGCACGAATCCAGACGCGCACGCCGCAGCAGTTGCAGGCGCTCAGGGACTCCGCCGGTCAATCGGTGGCCTCGGCCAGATAGCTGGGAGTGCGTTGCGAAATTACTCGTAGCGGGTCTTGTCGCTGGATAGCGCCACCCGCGAGCGTAATTTCGCAACGCACTCTGTGTTTCCTGCCGCTCCCCAGCCGGTGAGCCCCAGGGGCACACCGGTATCCGCAACAACAATTCCCCCCGCATGGCTTCGCGCCGGGCCACTCCACTCCGTCATCAGCCGAGGCGGAACCGCGACTGGCGGCCATTTTTCCAGGGTGCTCTGATTGTGCTCGCAGGCTGCCTGGTATACGCCAACAGCCTTGCAGGACCGTTTCTCTTCGACGATCAGCGCGCGATTCTGGACAATCCCACGATCCGGCACTTGTGGCCCCTGACGGACGCACTGCGCCCCCCTGCGCAGTCGCCCATGGCCGGAAGGCCGCTGGCCAACCTTTCGCTGGCGATCAACTTCGCTGTCGGGCAACTGCAGGTCACGGGCTATCACGCGTGGAATGTGGTGACCCACCTGCTGGTGGCACTCACGCTCTTTGGCCTCCTGCGCCGCCTGCTGTCGTCTCTACCGACCGGCGCCAGCGGACGCCATCCCGGTGACAACGTGGCCGCCGCGTGCGCGCTGATCTGGGTCGTCCACCCGCTCACCACGGAAGCCGTCAACTACCTCACCCAGCGCACTGAGTCGATGGCAGCGCTGTTCTGTCTGCTGACGCTCTATGGGGCGGTTCGCGCACAGGAGTCTCTACACCGAGCAGCCTGGATCGCGGCCGCCGCCGCGTTCCAGTTGTGCGGCGTGGCCACGAAGGAGTCGGCGGCGATCGCGCCACTGCTGGTCGTGCTCGTTGATCGCACCCACGTGTACTCGTCATGGCGAGCGGCATTCCGCGCGCGGTGGACGCTCTACGCGGCACTCGCCGTCGGCTGGGTGGTCACCGCCGCGCTGGCTCGGGACACACCGTTCTTCCGGGCCGACGGCTTCGAGATCCAGGTCTCCAGGTGGACCTATCTCCTGAACCAGGCGCCGATCGTGCTGCGCTATCTGCGGCTCAGCATCTGGCCGAGCGATCTGTTGTTCGATTACGGCGTCGCCACGCCGCTGACGTGGCGGGATGCCTGGCCGTCTGCGCTGGTGGTCGTCGCACTCCTGACGACAACAGCGGCGTTGCTCGCGCGGGCGCCGAGGACCGGATTCTGGTTCGCCTGGTTCTTCCTCACGCTGGCGCCAGCCTCGAGCGTCGTGCCCATTCCCACCGAGGTCGGTGCCGAGCGTCGTATGTATCTCCCACTCATGGCCGTGGTGGTCCTGGCCGTCGTGGGCGTCTGTCGAGGCGGTCAGCCGGTGGCTGCGGCCCTGACGAGGTTCGGGGGGCGGTGGGCGCGGCCTCGTGCGTGGCGATGGATCGCCGCGACGGGTCTGGCTCTGATAATCGTCGGCCTGTCAATTGCGACGATACGGCGGAACCTCGAGTACCGCAGCGGCCTGTCAATGTGGCAGACGGTCGTCGAGCGACGGCCGAACCCGCGCGCGCACACGGCGCTGGCGCTGCAGCTCCGAGACGCCGGACGGGACGACGAGGCGCTCGCGCACCTGCGGATCGCGGCACCCGACTGGCCAGACGCGCGGCTGGCGCTGGGATCGGCGCTGCGAGAACGCGGGCAATTCGCGCCCGCCATCGAGCAACTGCGGGAATACATCCGCCTTCGGCCACGATCGCGCGATGCGCTCGCGGCCCGCACGGAACTGGCGTCAGCCCTCGCCGGCTACGGCGATACCGCCGCAGCAGTCGCCGAACAGCGAGGCGTGGTGGCGCTGGCTCCGCAATCGGCCGGCGGGCGCCTGGCTCTGGCAGACCTGCTCTTTTCGACGCGTGATTTCATGGGCGCCGCGGCTGCGTACCGCGAATACCTTCGCGTGGCTCCGGTGACGCTTCCGGTCCTGCTGCGTCTGGGCCTCGCGCTCACCGGCAGCGGGGAGACTGGGGCCGCCATCGAGATATTTCGCCGCGCACTCGACGTTGAACCCCGGAGTATTATTGCGCGCCAGGCGTTGCTCGACGCCCTCCGCAGGGAACAGCGATTCCCCGAACTGGAGACCGAAGCGCGAGTCACGCTGGAGCTCGATCCGAACGATGCCCGCGCACAGAACCTGCTCGGCATGGCACTGGCCTCCCAGCAACGCATTGCAGAGGCGATCGAGGCGTTCGGAGAGGCAGTGCGGCTGGACCCAGGACTGGATGAGGCGCGCCAGAACCTCGACCGAGCGAGAAGACGACTAGGGCGCAACAGGCTACCGGAGCGCACACCATGACCGTGCCGACGATTGGACATGTCGACTTCGACCGCGCGACCGAGGTCGTGCAACGCTTTCAACGGGAGTCGACCAAGTGGCTGTACGGCCTCGACGACGCCGCGCGCATCCTCTCGTGGGCCTTCTTCACGCTGATTCCCTACACCGACAAACTCCGGCAGACGAAGGCGTTGCGCCAGCCGCATGTGCTCTTCCGCGGGCCAACCGGTACCGGCAAGACCGACCTCGTCAGCGCCTGCGCGATGTCGATGGATGCCAAGTTCGAACGCATTCAGGCGTTGCCAACCTCGATGCCCGAGGACATTCTCGGCTACGAGACGATCGTTGAGGAACTCGACGGCACACGCCGGATCCACTTCAAGCCCGGCAAGCTCATGGCCCACATCGTGCTCATCGACGAGGACAACCGCCTGACCGCGAAGACGAAGGCGGCGGTGCTCGAGGGCATGGAGGAGAGTTCCGCCACGCTCACCTCGGACTACGGCAACATCTCCGAGGCGAAGATGATCCCCCTCTATCCGCTTTCCTGCGATTTCCGGGATGTCGACGGCCCACGATTCTTCATGGTCATCTGCACGGAGAACATCTTCGGCGACGAGGAAGGTACGTTTCCCAACCCGGTGGCACAGCTCGACCGCACCACGATCGCCATCAACATGACGGACCCCGTCCGCGAAGAGGACGAACTCAAGATCGTCGCGCGCAATGTCGTGGGCAAGCGGATCGAGAAGCTGACCAACCTCTATGAAGTCCTGGCGATTGCGCACTACATCTTCGACAACGTGTCGATGTCGGACTACGCGCAGCAGTACAAGGTGCGCCTGATCCGCAACACGCGCCCGCACCGGGTCATCGGCCGCGCCTCCCGCACGGTGAAGGAGTATCTCAAGGTCGGCATCTCGCCGCGCGTCCACTTTCACCTTGAAGCGGTGGCGCGGACCTTTGCCTTCTTCAACGGGGACACCGTGATTACGCCGGACCACATCAAGGCCGTCGCTCCCCACGTCCTCGCGCACCGCCTGATACTGCGGGAAGGCATGGAGTTTTCGATCAGCAAGGAAGAAGTGCTCGACGAAGTGATCCGGCTGATGGATGTGCCGCCGTGGAGCTAGAGGAGGTCTTCGCGAGATTCCGCGCGATCAAGCAGGGCGTGCGCATCCCGCGGAAATCGAGCAGCACCTGGTACGGCGACCATCGCAGCGCCTACCGTGGCTCCGGCTACGATGTCGTCGGCGTCGATCAGTGGCGGCCGGGCGAACCGTTGAAGGGCGTGGCCTGGAACCTGAGCCTGCGCACCTACCCCGATAAGCTTTACAAGATCGAACGCATGGAACTGAAGCAGATCCCGACCCTGCTGGTCACCGATCTGTCGCATTCCACGCTCTTCGAAATTGCCCGCGCCTCGAGCAAGGCGCTGCTGCTCCTGGATGTGATCGGGAGCATCGGTCTGACGCGCGCGCGGCTGCACGATCCGGTCGGCTTGCTCGCGTTCTCGGATCGCGTCGAATTGTTCCTGAAACCCAGACTCGGCAGCGACTATGTGTTCCGGATGGCGCACGAGATCTTCGACAGGCTCGAACTGGCGCGCCAGTATCCATCCTCCCGCGTGGCGGATTTCTCGGTGCCGCTCAACTATCTCGCAGCCCGCCTGAAGACGCGCCACTCCATCGTGCTCGTCTCTGACCTCGTGGACGTGGTCGGCAATCCGGAATCCGTCGACTTCACGCTCCTGGGCCGGCTGGCGTCCAAGCACGACGTACTGATCCTCGTGCTCGACGATCCGGATGAGTTCACCTTCCCGGGCCGGCTCGGGTCCGTCAGGATTTCCAATATCGAGACTGGCGAACAGACCGTCATCCCCACGAGAAAAGGCCGCGCGATCCGCCGCAGCATCGAGGATGCCATGGCTGCATTCCAGGCGCGACTGAAGCGGGAATGCGGCATCGACTCCGTGGTGCTGACACCACAGGATTACTTCGAGAAGCTGTTCAAGGTGCTTGTCACACGGAGCGCCCATTGAATACGATTCGTCGCGCCCATGGGAGAACCCG
>CANJYC010000046.1 GCA_947478985.1 Acidobacteriota bacterium
AGTATTCGGGTGGTCTTCGCGGTGGGGAGCGCCGTGCTCGTCGCACTGGCGATTGTGGTGCGGCACGTCATGGTCGCGCGCAATCCCGACATCGAGCGTGCCCCGGCGGTCGACGAATCCTAGTACGCAAATCCTAGTACGATAGCGCCGTGGCGGTGGAACGAGCGGCTCTCGTCGGACTGGTTGGTGGATCCGCGCGCCGGATCGAAGCCGAGCATTCGATGAATGAGCTGGCCGGCCTCGCCGATGCGGCCGGCGCGACGGTCGTGATGCGGATGGTGCAAGAGCGCGCGCGCCCCGACGCCGCCACGTTCATCGGCAAAGGGAAGGTGGCGAGCCTGGCCGCCGCCGCGGCCGAAGCAGCTGTCGATGTCGTCATCTTCGACAACGAGCTCACACCCGCACAGCTGACCCAGCTGCAGGAGAAGCTCGGGCGGAAGGTCATCGACCGCACGCAGCTCATTCTCGACATCTTTGCCCGCCGCGCACGTACCCGCGAAGGGAAGTGGCAGGTGGAGCTGGCGCAACTCAAGTATCTGCTGCCGCGCCTGGCCGGTTCGAGCACCGGGCTGTCGCGGCTCGGCGGCGGCATCGGCACCCGCGGCCCTGGGGAGACGAAGCTCGAGAGCGACCGCCGGCGCATCCGCGTCCGCATCCAGGCCATCGAGAAGGAAATCGACCAGGTGCGCCAGCGCCGGTCGCAGCTGCGCGAACGGCGCCAGAAGCAGTCAGTCCCCACCGTGGCGCTCGTTGGCTACACCAATGCCGGCAAGACCACGCTCTTCAACCGCCTGACGCACGCGGATGCCGTGGCTTCGAACGCGCTCTTCGTCACCCTCGATCCGCTCGTCCGGCAGGTGAAGCTGCCCGATCGCCGCGAGCTGCTGCTGTCCGACACAGTGGGCTTCATCGACCGCCTGCCGCACGCGCTGGTCGCGGCTTTCCGGGCGACGCTGGAGGAGGTCGTGGAAGCGGATCTCGTGCTGCACGTCATTGATGCCGCGACGCCCGACCGCGAGCGGCACATGGCTGCCGTGCGACGTGTGCTGGAGGAGGTGGGCGCCGCCGATGTGGCCGTGATCGATGTCTACAACAAGATCGACGCGATTACGCCAGAAGAGCGCCGGCGGCTGCGCGAGGCCGACCCCGCGGCCGCGCTGATCTCGGCCGAGGCCGGCGACGGCGTGGGGGAACTCCTGCAGATGGTGGCCTCGCGCGTGGCGCTCGACACGCGCCGCCTCACGATTCATTTCGACAGCGACAAGCCGTTCGACCGCGAGCAGATCGCGCGCCTCTACCGCGTGGCGCGAGTCATCAGCCATGTCGCCACCAACGGACGCGTGGTGATCGAGGCGGACGTGCCGCGTCGCTTCATCGAGCGGCTGACCACGCCGGGCCCGGACGAGATGGGTGATGTGGAGTAGGGCGCTGGCGATCGTGCTGATCGTGACCGCCGCCGGATGCGCGGCGCGGGCGCTGCCGATGTTACCCGCGGTGCCGAAGTACGCGGACTTCGTCTACCCCATCGTGCCGAAGGAACTGGGCCAGAGGGCAGATGCCGATCGAATCGATGCCGGCTGGCGATTCCTCCAGAACGACGATCTGCGCAGCGCTGATCGCGAATTCGCCGCTGCGTCATTGCGAGCACCAGGGTTCTATCCCGCCCAGACCGGTGCCGGCTACGTGGCGCTGGCGGGCCGCGATTACGTTCGTGCGACAGCGGCCTTTGCCGCGGTCCTCCGTGTCGTGCCACGCTATGTCCCGGCGCTGGTCGGCAGTGGTCAGACGCTGCTCGCGCAGTCGAAGGATGCCGAGGCCCTTGCGGCCTTCGAAGCGGCTCTCGCCGTGGACGATTCGCTGGCCGATGTGCGCCGGCGCGCGGACCTGCTGCGATTCCGGCGTGTGCAGGACCTGATTGCGTCGGCCCGTCTGGAGGCGGGGGCCGGCCGCAACGCCGATGCCCGTGCGGCATACGGCCAGGCGCTTCAGGCGTCGCCCGATAGTGCATTCCTCTATCACGAGCTTGGTATGCTCGAGCAACAGGCGGGCATGGCTGACACCGCTCTCGAGCACCTGACGCGCGCGGCCGATCTCGATCCCACTGACAATGTCGCGCTCATTCAGATCGGCGAACTGCTCGAGCTGCGCCGTGATTTTGTCGGTGCCGAGGCGGCGTACCGGAAGGCTGCGGTCGTAGAACCGAGCGCGGGTCTCGCCGCTCGAATTGACAGTGCGGTTGAGCGCGGCCGCGAGGCGCGGTTGCCCGTAGAGTTTGCCGCCATTCCGACAACCACGGCCATCACGCGCGGGGCGCTGGCCGCCCTGATTGGCGTGCGGCTGGAATCCATGCTGAGCGGGATGCTGCTCGATCAAGCCGTTCTGACCGATACCGGCGGGCACTGGGCCAGAACGTGGATTGAGCGGGTGGCGCGGGCGCGTGTGATTCAGCCGTACGAGGACCACACGTTTCAGCCCGGGGCCCTCGTCACGCGCGGGGACCTTGCGGCCGCGGTCAATCGACTGGTGTCGGCGATGGCCGTGCAGTCGCCGGATCTCCGCCTGCGGCTCTCACGACGCGTCCAGGTGGCGGACATGAGCATGAACCATTTGAGCTATGCCGCGGTGTCCATTGCCGTGTCATCCGGCGCGATGCCGCTGCTGGCCGGGGATCGCTTCGAGGTGGGACGCCTCGTCTCCGGGGCGGAGGCCATTGACGTCGTTGATCGGATTCGGGTGCTGGCCCGTACCTCACGGTGACACCATGCGTTTCCTGACCCTCGCCAACCAGCTCACCCTGCTGCGGATCATGATGGTCCCGGCCTTTGTGCTGCTGGTCGTCTACGGGTATCTCGGTGCGGCGCTCATCACCTTCAGCATCGCCGGCGCCACCGACGCGCTCGACGGTTACCTCGCGCGGCACGCGGACCAGCGCACCGCCCTCGGCGCCTGGCTCGACCCCATGGCCGACAAGCTCCTGCTCGTCACCACGTTTATCGTGCTGACGCTGCCTGGTCTTCCGCTCACCAATCACCTGCCCATCTGGCTGACCGTGCTGCTCATCAGCCGCGATGTCGTGATCGTCGGGGTGGTAGCCGTCGTGAATCTCGCCGTCGGTCCACGGACATTCCGCCCGTCTGTCTGGGGCAAGATGGCCACGGCCACCTACATCGTCACCAGCGTCGTGGTGATGTTTTTCAACTACAGGCAGGAGACGTCAATTCTCGTCGACGTCTTCATCTGGACATCACTGGCGCTGGCCGCCATTTCGGCTGCGGACTATTTCTTCAAGATGCGGAAGCTGATCAACGAGCCGGGGAATTAGCGGGTCCCACGGACAGTCGATCCCGCAGGGCATGTGGCGAGCGTCCCCAGGATGATGTGGGACTGTTGTGTGAGGGAAGAAACGTCCTTGCTCGTGCCTGATTCGTCAGTCGCGTTCTAGCGCTCGCCGGCGCCGCCATCGGGAGCGCCGTCTGCCTCTGGTATCCCGATCCACTGACGAGCCTTGTTGATGTGGTCGAACTGCACCCGCAGCTCATCAGGATGATCGGAGAGCAGCGTCTGAAACATCCGCATGACGCCAAACATCACCATCGCACCGGGGTGCACGATGAATGCCCGCCGAGCGCCGGCCCCAAAGATCGTGCGATCGGCGAGCGTCTGGACGCCGGCCGCGGTGATCTCCACGGCGGTGACCTCCTGGAAGTCGAAGATCTGGCTCAGGCTGGGTTTGAACTTCGGATCCTGCCGGAGGCGCCGTTGATGCTCCAGGAGGTCGGTGTCCGTGAGGACGCTCCATGCTCGACTGAAAACGACGCCGAGTTGCTCGTCAATCACGTATTCCGCTGGCATGGTTTCTTTCCAGGCTTACCCGGGGCATCCGTTCACGGCAGCCGATGAAGGCAGGGCGCGCCGTCAGGCTCACATAGGCAAGGTAGTGCAAGTCAGGACGCTGCGCGGTTCACTATTGAACTACGTCGCCGCCGCCACTTTCGCCTTGAAGTAGTCCACGGTCTTCAGCAGGCCTTCTTCGAGGCCCACCTTCGGTTCCCAGCCAAGCATCGTTCGCGCGCGGGTAATGTCCGGCCGGCGCTGCTTCGGGTCGTCCACCGGCAGCGGGCGATAGACGATTCTGCTGGACGAGCCCACCAGCTTGATGATCGTGCGGGCAATCTGCTCGATCGTGACCTCGTGCGGATTGCCGATGTTCACCGGTTCGTTGGTGTCGGAGAGCATCAGTCGCAGGATGCCGTCCACCAGATCCGTGACGTAACAGAAACTGCGCGTCTGCGTGCCGTCGCCGAACACCGTGACGTCCTCGTTGCGAAGTGCCTGCGACATGAACGCCGGCACTGCGCGGCCGTCGCGCAGGCGCATCCGCGGGCCGTATGTGTTGAAGATGCGGACGATCTTCGTGTTGACGCCGTGATAGCGGTGATAGGCGAGCGTCAGTGCTTCCGAGAAGCGCTTGGCCTCGTCGTACACGCCGCGCGGGCCGATCGGATTCACGTTGCCCCAGTAGGACTCCTTCTGCGGATGCTCCAGCGGGTCACCGTAGATCTCCGATGTTGACGCGATCATGAAACCCGCCTTCTTGGCCTTGGCGAGTCCCAGCGCATTGTGCGTGCCGAGCGAGCCGACCTTCATCGTCTGAATCGGCAGTTCCAGGTAATCAATCGGGCTGGCCGGGCTGGCCCAGTGGAGCACGAAGTCGACCGCACCATCGACGTCGATGTGCCGCGTCACGTCGTGCCGGATGAACTGGAAATCGCGATCGCGCAGGTGAGCGATGTTGCCCAGATCGCCAGTGAGCAGGTTGTCGATACCCACGACGGCATGGCCGCGATCCAGCAGCGTTTCGCTCAGGTGCGAGCCGATGAAGCCCGCGGCGCCGGTGATGACGATTCTCATAAGGGTGTCGGTCAGACGACGGCGTCGCGATGGAAGAAGCCGCGAACTACGGTGAGCCACATGATCTTGATATCAAGCGACACCGACCAGTTCTCGATGTAATACAAGTCGTACTCAATCCGCTTCTCGAGCGACGTATTGCCGCGCCAGCCGTTCACCTGGGCCCAGCCCGTGATGCCGGCCTTCACCTTGTGGCGCAGCATGTACTGCGGGATGCGGTGCTTGAACTGCTCCACGAAGAACGGGCGCTCCGGGCGCGGTCCCACAATCGACATGTCGCCCTTGAGGACGTTCCAGAACTGCGGCAGTTCGTCCAGGTCGAAGCGACGCAGCCAGCGGCCAACCGGCGTCGCTCGTGGGTCATCGTCGCGCGCCCACACCGGGCCGCTGCTGTCCTCGGCATCGACATACATCGATCGGAACTTGTAGACGCTGAACGCCTTGCCGTCCAGACCCATGCGCTCCTGCTTGTAGAAGACGCGCCCCGGTGAGGTCCACCTGACCAGCGCCGCAATGATGAGCAGCGGTATCGACAGCACGACGAGCGTGGCGAATGACAACACGATGTCGCTGAGGCGCTTGAGCCAGGAGTTGAACCCCTGGAGCGGCACGTCGTTGACGTTGATGATCGGCAGTCCGTCCAGATCTTCGAGTCGCGCCCGCAAGGCGATGAATTGCAGCACGTCCGGCACGACTTTGACGTCGATGAACTCGCGACTGGCGATCTCCATCAGGTCCAGGAGCTTCGCGTGCTCGTCGAGCGGCAGCGCGACATACAGATGGTCGATCCGTTCGCGTTGCGTGATCTCGCCGACCTCGCCGAGCGTGCCGAGCAGCGGCAGGCCGCGGTAGCCGATGTGGTCACCCCCCGCGCGGTCGTCCACGAATCCGATGATCTGGTAACCCAGTTCCCGGTGCTGCAGGATGCGGTCCGCCACGAGGCGGCCAAGGTCTCCTGATCCGGCGATGAGAATGCGCTTGAGGCCGATGCCGGCGCGCCAGCGCCGCTCGAGCAGTTCGCGCACGACCTCGCGGGAGGCGTAGGTGAATGCCACCGTCAGGGTGAGAAACATCCCCCAGACGAGCTGCGACACTTCGTACGCGCCAGCGGCCTTGGCCTGCTCGGAGACGTAGTAGGTCTGCACGTAGAGCGTCGAGGAGAGGCCGAGCATCACGGCGAGAATGCTGCCGATGAAGACCGAGAAGAAGTCGTCCACGCGGGAGCGGCCGCGTCGAAGCCGGTAGACGCCCTGCAGCTGGAAGGCGACCGGGGTCAGCACCGCCAGGAACGGCAGGATGTTGAGGTAGTTCTCGATGGGCGGGTAGCCACGCGTGACCGGGACCAGGCCGCTCTCGAACCGTATGGCATAGGCGAGGATAAACGCCCACATCGCGAGGCATGCATCGGTCACCACGTAGAAGGCAACGAGGAGCCGGTTGTAGCGTCTTACCATCGGGTGCCCGCTGGTGCGGCGACCGTCTCGTCGATGAGTGTCTGCATCTGCGCCAGGTGCCTCGGACGCGAGAAGCGCTCGGCGTGCGCGCGTATGGTGGCCGGATCGAAGCGCGTGCGGGCCGCGCGATCCAGAGCGGCGGCCAGCACGTCCGCCGTCGGATGGTCGAAGAGCACGCCCGTGACGCCATCGACCACCGTTTCGAGCGCGCCTCCGCGACCGAGCGCGACGACAGGTCGACCGCAGGCCTGGGCCTCCACCGGCACGATGCCGAAGTCTTCCTCGCCTGGCAGGATGACGGCGGCCGCCTGGCGGTACTCGTCACGGATGCCTTCGTCGTTCAACCGGCCGAGAAATGCCACCGTGGGGCCTGCCATTCGTTCGAGCCGCTCGCGGTCAGGGCCATCCCCGACGATTCGGAGCGACGCGCCCGTGCGGGTGCACGCGTCGATGGCCAGTTCGATCCGTTTGTACGGCACAAGCGCCGACACCATCAGAAAGTGCCCGGCCGGCGAGATATCTGCGGGGTGGTAGAACGCGGTGTCGACAGGTGGATACACGATAGTCGCCACGCGATTATAGTATCGGCCGATCCGTCCCGCGACGTGGGCGGAGTTGGCGACGAAGCGATCCACCCGTTCCGCTGTGGCCGCGTCCCATCGCGCCATCCGCGCCATCACGGGCCGGTAGAACCAGCGACTGGCCGCGGCACCCACCCTGGCCGGACCGAAATACATCTCGAACTGATCCCACGCATAGCGCATCGGCGAATGGCAGTAGGAGATGTGGCGCGTTTGTCCAGATGTCAGAACGGCCTTGGCGGCGCAATGACTGGAGCTAATCACCAGGTCGTACGAATCGAGTCTGAACTGCTGGATGGCCAGCGGGAACAGTGGCAGGTAGCTCCGATACTTCGTTCGGGCAAGCGGCAGGTGCTGCACGAAGGACGTGGTGATGCGGTGGGACTCAATCGTGGAGGAGACCGACCCGCGGACATGCAGGAGCGTGAAGAGGTCGGCGGCGGGGTAGAGCTCGCACAGGCCTTCGAGTACCTTCTCGCCGCCGCGCATGCCGGTCAGCCAGTCGTGGATGAGCGCGACCCTCACGCGCCCCCTTTTCGAGGCTCCGCCACTGCCATGTACTGCGCAAAGGTCTGGGCGGCCGAACGCTCCCAGGAGAATTCGCGTGCGCGCGCCAGCCCCTTGCGTCGGAGATCGTTGGCGAGGACCGGGTCGGTCAGGACGCGCGCGATCCCGTCCACGATGGATTCCACGTCATACGGGTCGACGAGCACCGCCGCGTCGCCGGCCACCTCCGGCAGCGACGAGATGTTCGAGGTGACGACCGGCGTGCCGCAGGCCATGGCCTCAAGGGGCGGCAGGCCGAAGCCTTCGTAGAGCGAGGGAAACACAAAGACGGCGGCCAGGCGATACAGAATCGCCAGCATGTCGTCGGGCAGGTAGCCGAGGAATCGCACGTGCTTGTGGAGCTTGTGGCTGTGCACGGCGCGCCTGAGGGCGGGGAGCTTGCTGATCTCGTCGCCGATGATGAGCAGTTTCAGCTCGTCGTTGCCACTGCGCTTGCGCAGCCCGTCAAAAGCCTCAATCAGTCGCACGAGGTTTTTGTGCGGCTTGATGTTCCCGACATAGAGCACGAACTGGTGGTCGAGCTGGTAGCGTTCGCGCACGCCCGCGACGTCCTCCTCGCGGGGGACGATGGAAAAGCGCTCGTCGATGGCGTTGTAGACGACCACCACCTTCTCCGGCGGCACGTTGAAGAAGTGCAGGATGTCTCGCTTGGACGCCTCGGACACCGTGAGGATGCGCTCGGACTGTCGCGCCGCGTTCCACATCGAGCCGCGTGCATAGGCGTAGGCGAACTTGCTCGGCAGGTACTGCGGAAACATCAGGTGGATGCAGTCGTGAATCGTGACGATCGAACGGCAGCGGACCGCGGGCGGCAGCACGTAATGCGGCGCGTGATAGAGATCCGGCTGCTCCCGGCGCAGAATCCACGGCACGTGGATCTGTTCACGGAAGGAATAGTTCGGCGAGGGTTCAAGGACCGTGCGGAAGTTCGGGCCCAGCTGCCCGGCGATTCCGAGATCCTGTTCCTGGCAGAGCAGAACGTACTCGTTCAGCGGATCGATGCGCGCCAGGTGCCGCAGCAGGTTCCGGATGTAGGTGCCGATCCCGAAGTCGTGAATCTTCCGGGCATCAATGGCGACTCGCACGTGAGGATTATATCGGCGCAGCCGGGGAGGCGTCGGGAAGCCGTCCCCGTATCTGCAGGTAGATCCGCAACAGTGGCAGCCATCCGGGATGGTGCTTGGCGTAGAAGGCGAGCTGGCTCCGGCGGTACGCGAGGTCGGTCGCGCTCCTGGCGGTGGCGGCCGAACGGCCACGCAGGTGCGTCACCACCGCTTCCGGCGTGAAGCGGATGGCCCGCCCGCGGGCCCGCAGGGCCGCGCAGAAGTCGACGTCCTCCGTGTACATGAAGAAACGTTCGTCGAGCAGGCCGACCGCCTCCGCATCCGCTCGGCGCACGAGGAGGCAGGCCCCGCTCACCCAGTCGACCCCAGTGGGCCGCCGGGTCAGGCGTTCGACTTGAGCGGAGATTCCCGGGAGGCCCCGGGCGTGTCCCACGGTCAGCACCTTCTGCCGCAGCTCGGCCAATGGGCCGATCATCGCGCCGAACGACAGTTCCGCGCGTCCCTCTGCGTCGAGCAGGCGCGGGCCCGCGGCGGCCGCCTCCGCGTGGGCATCGAGGTGCGCGACGAGGGTGTCAATCGCATGCGGCGTGACCCGCGTGTCGGGGTTCAGGAGCAGGACAAGTTCGCCCATCGTGCTTCGGATGCCGATGTTGTTCGCGCGGGCAAACCCGAGGTTGCCGCCCGCGTCGAGGACGCGCACACCAGGCCATTGTTCGCGCACGAACATCGCGGTGCCGTCCTGCGATGCATTGTCAACGACAAGGATCTCGTGCGTCACCACGGGACGGTGGAGCGCCAGCGAGGCCAGGCAGGCGTCAATGTCCGCACGCGAATTGAACGTTACGATCACGATCGCAAGGCGGGGAGCGGCCATCGTCACACCGAGACCAGGGCGTGCAGCGTCCGGCGCGCGCACTCCGTCCATGAGTAGCGCGCGAGGACGGCGCCAGCCGCCTCCAGCAGGCGGGCCCGAGCCTGCGGGTCGAAGAGGGCCTCTTCGAGGGCCCGCTCGATGAGCACCGGATCCGGCCGTGCGACGTAGATGGCGGCGTCTCGATAGATCTCGCGGGCCACGGCCGTGTCGAGCACGACGATGGGGACTCCGGCGGCGAGCGCCTCGAGTGGGGTGAACCCGAACCCTTCGTAGTCGGAGAGAAAGGCAAAAGCACCGGCGCGGGTGTAGAGGCCGCTGAGCACTTCGTCGGAGACGTAGGAATGAATCCGGACCCGGTCGGCCGCGCCGGCGTCGCGCACCAGGGCGTCGACGTCAATCCGCGGCGTGGTCCGGTTCTCGCCCACGATGTCGAGGCGGGCGCCCGCGTGGCGCCGTGCCAGGCCGGAGAAGCCGGCCACCAGTTCGGGGACGTGCCGGCGATTGAAGATCGACCCGACGAAGAGCACGGACTCAGGTTCGCGTGTGGCGTGCACGTCCGGGTGCGTCGTCTGGAGGGGATGCAGGCCCGAGTAGATGACCTCAACCCGTGCCCACGGCACCTGGAGGTGCGCCACGATCTCCGACTTCGAGAACTCTGACACCGTCAGGACACGGGCGGCGCGGTGGGCCGCGAGACGTGTGAACTGCCGGCGTCGCATCCCTTCCTGTGCCGAGAACCACTCCGGGTGTGCGGCGAAGGAGACGTCGTGGATGGTGAGGACCATCGGGACAGGGCAGAGGACCGGGCCCGTATACGCAGGGGCGAACAGCACGTCGGCGCCTCGCTGCCACAGGAGGCGGGGCAGCGTGACCTGCTCCCAGCGCGTGCCACCGGTGCCGGCGTCGGGCTGCATGAGAACCACCTCATGCGACGCC
>CANJYC010000047.1 GCA_947478985.1 Acidobacteriota bacterium
CAGCGGCCGAGCCTGTCGCTCACCACGCCTGCGGGATACGAGAGTCCGGAATACGTGACGTTGTAGAGGGCATAGACCATCACAACGGCCCACGGCGAGTATCCAAGGTCGCTCGCGCGCAACAGCAGAAAGGTGTCGCTGCTGTTGGCGAGCGAGAACAGGACCAGCACGGCGAGTACGGACCAGTAGCCGCGGGGCAGCCCCATCCCCCTCGCTCCGGGCGAGGCGACAGTCGTGCCCTCGGGAGCGGCAGCGACCGCTGGGGTCGCCGGCTCGGACTCGCGCACGAAAAACGTCAGGACGAGCGAGGCCAGCCCAAGCGCGGCCCCGACCCCGAAGATGGCGCGATAGACCCAGATGGGCGTGCGCGCGGCGGCGCCGACAGCGCCAGCGGCGATGGATTCGCTCGGCGTGCCCGTGAGCCACCACAGCAGGAATGCCGCGAGCAGCACACCCAGCAGCGCGCCTGCGGTGTCGAATGCGCGGTGCAGCCCGAAGGCCCGTCCCCTCGACTCCGCGCTCACGGCGTCAGCGATCAGCGCATCGCGCGGCGCGCCGCGCAGCCCCTTGCCGAAGCGGTCGAGCAGCCGTCCGCCCAGCACGAGCGGCCACATGGTGGCCATGGCGATGATGGACTTGCCGAGCACGGGCAGCCCGTAGCCCCATCGGATCCAGGGCACGCGCGTCCCCGTCCGGTCGCTGCGGAACCCGGCCACGGCGGACATCAGCGAGACGATCAGCACAGCCGACCCTTCAATGAGGCCGAGCTCTGTCTTCGTCGAGCCGAGCGCGCCGACGAGGAAGAGCGGCAGCAGCGGGTAGACCATCTCGCTCGACACATCGGCGAAGAAGGAGACGAAGCTCAGCACCCAGACGGTACGCGGGAGCGGTGTCCTGGTCTGCGCTGCCGGCGGGGGCGTCATGCAACTACTCCAGGAACAGTCGATGCTCCGACGCCGGAATCGTCCCCGTTGCGCGCCCGCGCGCAACTAGCGTGTCGACCGCACGTCGCCCCGCCGTACCGAGATCGACCGAGTGGTCGTTCACGTAGAGGTCGATGTGCTTGTACATGACGGCCTCGCTCATTGCCTGCGCATGTGCGCGCACGTACGGCAGACTGGCATCCCGATGTGCAAAGGCAAATTCGACGCTTCGTCGGATCACGCGGTTGACGGCCTGCTGCACCTCGCGTGAGAGCGATCGGCGGATGACGATGCCGCCGAGCGGGATCGGCTCGCCGGTCTCGACTTCCCAGAACTCGCCGAGGTCCACGATCTTCTTCAGGCCCTTGTCCTCGTAGGTGAACCGGTTCTCGTGAATGATGAGCCCGGCGTCGAATCGGCCGTCCACCACGGCGTCCTCGATGTCCGAGAAGAGCACCGGCACCTTGTTCGTGGCCGCCGGGAAGGCCAGCCCCATGAGGAGATTCGCCGTGGTGTAAACCCCGGGAATGGCAATCCGCAACCCGCCGGCCGCCACCTCGGCGGCGGAGAGACGGCGCCGCGACACGAGCAGCGGTCCGCAGTTGCGCCCCAAGGCGCTTCCCGCATCGAGCAGCACGTAGTGACCGAGCGCGTGGGCGTAGGCGTGAAAGCTCAGCTTGGTGACGTCGATCTCACCGGCAAAGGCGGCCGTGTTGAGCGCCTCGACATCGGCGAGACGGACATCGAACTCGAGTCCCTCGAGATCGATCCGCTGGTGCACGATGGCGTCGAAGATGAAGCAGTCGTTCGGACACGGCGAGAACCCGAGCGTCAGTCTCACAGCGTGGCCACGATCTCTACGGCGGCCGCGCCGAGATTGCGGAGGGCGTCGCCGATCTTCCAGGCCTCGCGGTTCCGACGCTCCACCATGTTCGACACCGCCCGCACCTGGGCATAGGGCACGTCGCTCACGCGGCATGCGTACATGAACGCCGCGCCCTCCATGCTCTCGACCTGCGGCGCGAACCGCGACGTGACGGCGGCTATCGACCGCGCATCACCATGGACGGTATTGACGGTGATGCCGGTGACGACGGGCAGGCGCTGCAGCGCGCTGCTCTGCGGAGGCGTCCCGTTGACGATCTGCTTTCCGCGATAGGGAAACTCGTCGTCGCCGAGAAGCCCCAGCTGCTGGATGGTCAGGAACGCCTCGCCGTCCTCGGCGCCAAGTTCCGGCATGTAGTCGGCCACCACGTGCACCACGGCACCTGGCGTCAGCGCCGGGTCGAAACTGCCGCAGACACCCAGGTTGAGCGCCACGTCGTAGTGCGTTCTGGAGAGGGCGCGGGCGCACCAGGCGCCGGTCGCCACCATGCCGACGCCGGTCGTCAGGACCTCGATATCGTGCGGGGACGCGTCACGCAGCGCGCCGAGAAAGGGCGCAATCTCGGCATCCGTCGCGCTGACCAGCAGAATTCGCACGCGCGATTATTGTATGGGGACTACCTGGTCTTGTCGGCGAGGCGGTTAGGAAACTTTCGCAGCGTTGCGGGTTGACGGAAGGGCCGTCTTGCGACCTTGGGGCCCCGCCGATCGCTATCTCGCTGTCGAATAGTTCAGCGCGATCTCCCGTGTCAGGTTCCTTGCGCGGACTTCGGCGCGCGAGTGATCGCCGAAGAAGAAATTCGAGACTGCGTCCTGTGACCCGTACTTCTCAGCAAACCGGTTCCAGAGTTTGGGGCCCTGGCGCACGTCGAATCCGCCTTCGAACGCGTATCGCAGGCCGACCCGGTCCGCCTGGTCTTCCTTCTCGCGGCCGTAGCCGTTCTGCACCGCGCTCAGCGTCAACGCCCCGCCGAGAGCCGCGAGGTCGGCGGCCTTGCCACTCTTGCCGGCCAGCGCCGCGCCGGCGATCGCGCCGAGGATCCCAACCTTCATCGAACTCGAATAGTTCTTGCGCGAGTGCTCGTGCGTCGCGTGCGTCAGTTCGTGGCCAAGCACGATCGCCATCTCGTCGTCATTCGTCGCATGCAGGAGCGAGTCGTACACGACGATCATCCCGTTCGCGCAGGCAAACGCGTTCCAGTCCTTGTTCTCAACGACGTAGACGCGGAAATCGGACGCCTTCAGGTACGGCGGGATAAGGCGCGTGATGATGCGGCGGACCCGGTCGACGTCGGGGCCGCTCGTGTGCAGCGTGCCCATGTCGGCCTCCTTGCCGTCCTTGTCCTGCTCGACGACATGGCCGGCCTTCACCCACTTCGCCTCCATCTCGCCGGTCGCGTTCTTCACGTCGTTCTCGAACGCCTGCATGCCGTTCGGCTTCACCTGAAACTCCGTCGCCAGAATGACGCCGTCGGGCTGCCGCGTGCCCTTGGCCACGACCTCGTAGCCAAGCGGCACTGAGGCGAAGTCCTTTGCCGCCCCCGCGCCGTTGAACCTGGCCTTCGACTGCCAGGCCACGCGCTGTCCGTCGATGATGAGCAGGTCGCCCTTGCGCCATTCGACGTAGGCGTCGAGCTTCTCTTCCTTGGGGGCGACGGCAGCGGCCGGGTAGTTCGGCGCGCAGACGAGGCCGATCAGCGTGACGATGATGGCGGTTCGACGCGAGAGAGTCATAGGCAGGGCTCCGTGGATCGATCCTACATTGAGTTCCGGAACGTTCCGGAGTTCCGAGGGGACCGCGGCTGCGGGAGGTTCGGGCTCCACAACCTCGAAGTGGATAGGACACCTAGCAGGGTCGCGGGTTGACGAAAGGGCTGGCCCCCCCGCCGTCTCGATCAGATGACGCGTGTTTGGTGCGCGGGGTCTACTTGGTCTTGTCGGCGAGCCACTTGAAGAGCGCGCTGAAATCCATGATCGGGGCGCGGAACTCCTGCGGGGTCATCTGGTCGACCATCTCGCGGTGCGTCGGCGCACCGTAGGGCACGGGGCCGTTCTTGAGGTTGTCCGCTGCGGTGAAGAGCTTAATGGCAGGGGCGCGACCGAACACTTCGATCTGGTAGTGCAGGTTCAGGCCCTCGCGCTGTTCGTGGTCGGACAGCGCCACGGTGAGTTCGCGCCGGATCCGCTCGATGTTGATCGGCAGGCGGCTGACGTCCACCTGCTGCGCCCTGGCCGACCCGGCAGCGCCGAGCAGCACCATCGCCGCACATGTCACCGCCCGTCTCAGGCCCATATCAACTCTGACGCCGCAGCCTTACCCCTGGTTCTCTTTCCATTCCTCGTACCAGGCCATCTGGATGGCTTCGAGCTTCGGCTCGTTCGAGGCCTTGGGGTCGTCGTCGAACCCGTCCAGCTCGAGGACCTTCGCGCGGAGGTCGGTAAATCTGACGGTCAACGGGTCGAGGTCCGGAAACTTCTCGGTCAGGGCAATGCCGATGTCTTCGGCGTCGATCCAGGTCACAGCGTCATCCTCACAGCGTCATCCTCATCGCGTCATCCTCATCGCGTCCACCTTATGTGGGTACTTCTTCCTTGTCGGCCACGGCCTGCTCGGGCGCGCCGAGCTGAATTGCGCCACCCTCCTGCACGTAGTTGCGGGTGTACATCGGGAACTGCACCACAACGTCCCCTTTGATAACGGCCTGGCAGCCGAGCCGCGACGCGGTGGTGAGATCCCACGCGGTGTCGAGACGGTCGGCCTCGCTCTCTTCCATCTCGCTCAGGTTCTGCATCCCCTCTTTGATGACGAGGTGACACGTCGTGCACGCGCAGCTGCCGCCGCAGGCGTGTTCGAGTGGGATGCCGGCGTTAATCGCCACGTCGAGAAACGACTCGGGCAGGCCGTGATGCTGATAGGGCAGCTTGCCGGATTCGAACTCGACGGTCTTCTGCGAGCCGTCTCGGAGGATGAAGGTGACCTTGGGCATCAGACGTCGTTGACATTCCTTCCCGCCAGCGCCTCGCGTACGCTGCGGTTCATGACGACCTCGGCCAGGTGCCGGGTTGCCTCGTTGAGGTCGTGCGTCGCGTTCTGAATGGCGGCGCGATCGGTGCCCGCGATGGCCTGCTTCACGGCTGCGAGCGTGCTTTCGATGCGCTGGCGCTCACCCGGGGCGAGCGCCTCGGCCGCCACCTGCTCGAAATCGGGACGGCGCAGCGACTTCTCCGTGGCGAGGACGACGCTTTCCGCCTCGTTCCGGGCGTCGATGAGCAGCCGGGCGTCGAAGTCGGCCTCGGCATGCTCGAACGACTCGATGAGCATGCGCTCGACTTCCTCGTCGGTGAGGCCGTATGACGGCTTCACCTCGATGCGTTGTTCCACGCTGGTGCGAAGCTCGCGCGCGGCCACGCTGAGGATGCCGTTGGCGTCGATCTGGAATCGCACTTCCACGCGGGGCATCCCGGCCACCATCGGTGGAATGCCGCTGAGCTTGAAGCGCGCAAGCGAACGGCAATCGTCGGCCAGCTCACGCTCTCCCTGCAGCACGTGAATATCGACCGCGGTCTGACTGTCCACGCCGGTCGTGAACATCTCGCGGCCGCCAGCCGGGATCGTGGAGTTGCGCAGGATGATCTTGGTGACCACGCCGCCCAGCGTCTCGATGCCGAGCGACAGCGGCGTCACGTCGAGCAGGAGCATCTCGCGCCGGCCGCTGATGAGGATGTCGGCCTGCACGGCGGCGCCGAGCGCGACCACCTCATCGGGATTCAAATCGCTGTGCGGCATCCGGCCGAAGAGCGCCTCGACGGCGCGCCGCACGAGCGGCACGCGCGTGGAACCGCCAACGAGGACCACTTCCTGGATATCGGCCGCCAGCAGTCCCGCATCCGCGAGTGCCTGGCGGCACGGCTCGAGCGTGCGTTCGACGAGCGGATGAATCAGGCGCTCGAACTCGTCGCGAGTCATCCGGCGACGGTAGCCGGCGGAAATCCCAGGCATCGGCTCGATGCGGATCTCAGCCTCCGAGTGGTCGGACAGATCGATCTTGGTCTGAATGACGGCCTTGCGGATGGACTGGACGGCCTCGCCCGAGAGTGCGGTGACCGATGCGCCGGCCGCCTCGAGTTCGCGGATCACGGCGTCCATCAGCAGACGGTCGATGTCGTCGCCGCCCAGATGCGTGTCGCCGTTGGTGGCGAGCACCTGGAACACCTTGTCTTCCACCCGCAGGATCGAGATGTCGAACGTGCCGCCGCCGAGGTCGTAGACCGCGATGGCGCCGCGGTCGCGGGCATCGAGGCCGTAGGCGAGCGAGGCCGCCGTCGGCTCGTTGATGATGCGGAGCACCTCGAGCCCGGCGAGGCGCCCGGCGTCACGCGTGGCGGTCCGCTGGGCGTCGTTGAAGTAGGCGGGCACGGTGATGACCGCGCGGTCGACCTCGAAGTCGAACTCCCCCTGCTCGCGGAAGAACTCCTCGGCGCGGTGCTTCAGCTCGCGCAGCACGAACGCCGAAATTTCCGGCGGGGTGAACTGGCGGTCGGCCACACCGATGCGAACCACGCCGCCGGGCTCGCCGCCAACGGTGAACGGGAGCAGCGACGCCTCATCCTGCACGTCATCGATGCCGCGTCCCATGAAGCGCTTGACGGAGTACACCGTGCGCGATGGCGCGGTCAGGAGCCGCCGCTGCGCTTCACGACCGACGAATGTGGTCCCGTCCTCGCCGATCGAGACGACCGACGGCACCAGCCCGTCACCGGACTCATCGCGGATCACCTGCGGCACGCCGTCCCTCACGTAGGCGACGAGGCTATTGGTGGTGCCGAGATCGATGCCGACGACTTTACCCATGGCTTACGACGCGCCCTCGAGCAGGGCCGCCTCGCGCTCGATGGTGGTCAGCAGATTGTTGATGTAGTTGCGCTCGAGCAGCCGGTCGCGCAGCGCGTCCAGCGTGGCGCGCCGCTCGGCAGCCGGTGCGCCCTGCTGGGCGTCCCATTGCGCGCTCAGCTCCTGCAGCGTCCGCTCGTGCGCGGTGCGCTTGCGATCAATCGGCACGCGCGCCGTGTCGAGCCGGGCACGCAGCCGCGCGCTGTCAACGCCGGCCTCCCGTTGCTCGCGGATCTCATCGAGCTCTTCGTTGAGCGCGAAGACATCTTCAAGCAGGGCCGGCGGCACTTTCGCGTTCGCGCCGGTCGCGCTGCCCTCGGCGCCGCCCGCGGGCGACACCCCCTCGACGACGAGCAGATACTCGACCCGTGCGGCCGGGCTGCGCAGCGTGCGGTACGCATCGTTCAGGTACGACGAGCGCTCCAGGCTGGCCAGCCGCTCCGATGGAGAGGCGTTGTAGTAAAAGTCGGGATGGAACTGACGGCTCAGCTCGCGGAACCGGCGCTCGAGATCCTGCGGATCGAGGTCGAGGCGGCGCTCAAGACCGAAGAAGGTGAAGTAATCACCATTCCGGCCGAGCGCCAGAATGCGGCTGCAGCCCGGGCAGAAGTGCTCGTCGAGCGGCGCCCCGGCGCCGCAACTACGGCACTCGAGTGAAACGGAACGGACGGGAATCGGTTCGGACGCCAACCATCAGGCTCCGAATGAGCTGCCACAGCCGCAGGTCTGCTTTGCGTTCGGGTTGTGGAAGACGAAGCCCTTGGTGAGCAGCGCGGTGTCGTAGTCGAGCGTCGTGCCCTTGAGGAACAGATAGCTCTTGCGATCGATGTAGATCTTCGCGCCCTCTGGCCCCTCGAAGACCTCGTCGCCGAGCCGCGGCTCCCGCTCCCACGCAAACGTGTAGCTCAGGCCGGAGCAGCCGCCCCCCTTCACGCCGACACGAAGACCCCCATCGACGATGCCCTGCTTGGCCATCAGCGATTTGATCTTCTGCGCGGCGGTCTGGGAGATCTCGATCATGGCTCTTAGGCAGACGGCTGCGCGTGCTGGCTTGCGACCTTCACGGCGCCGGACTCTTCCTGTTTCTTCTTGTAGTCGGCGATGGCCGCCTTGATGGCGTCCTCGGCGAGCACCGAGCAGTGGATCTTGACCGGCGGCAGCGAGAGCTCGTTGACGATGTCCGTGTTCTTGATCGCCAGCGCCTCGTCGACGGTCTTCCCCTTCAGCCACTCGGTGGCGAGGCTGGAGCTGGCGATCGCCGAGCCGCAGCCGAAGGTCTTGAACTTGGCGTCGTCGATCACGCCGGTCGCCGGGTTGATCTTGACCTGCAGCTTCATCACGTCGCCGCACTCGGGCGCGCCGACGAGGCCGGTGCCCACGTTGGTGTCGTCCTTCGGCAGTGACCCGACGTTGCGGGGGTTCTCGTAGTGGTCGATGACCTTGTCTGAGTAAGCCATGCTGTTGTCCTGACTAGTGCGCGACCCACTGCATTGTGGAAAGGTCGACGCCTTCCTTCACCATTTCATAGAGCGGCGACATCTCGCGCAGCCGTCTCACCACGGTCGTGAGCTTACCGATGACGTAGTCCACTTCCTCCTCGGTCGTCCAGCGGCCGAGGCCGAAGCGAATCGAGGAGTGCGCCAGGTCGTCGCCAGCGCCGAGCGCCTTCAGCACGTAGGAGGGTTCGAGACTCGCCGACGTGCAGGCCGAGCCTGACGACACGGCGACGTCATTGATCCCCATGAGGAGCGATTCGCCCTCGACGTAGGCGAAGCTGATGTTCAGGCTGTGCGGCAGCCGGTGCTCCATCGAGCCGTTGATGTAGAGCTCGTCGAGGTTCTTGTGCAGTCCGTCGTTGAGCCGCTTCACCAGCGCGTTCAGCCGTGCGCCCTCGGCCGCCATTTCCGCCTTGGCGATTTCCGCCGCCCTGCCCAGGCCGATGATGCCGGTGACGTTGAGGGTGCCCGAGCGCATGCCGCGCTCGTGCCCGCCGCCGCTAATCTGCTCGGCGAGCAGGACGCGTGGATTGCGGCGCCGCACGTAGAGCGCGCCGACGCCCTTGGGGCCGTACATCTTGTGCGCCGTCAGGGACACGAGGTCCGCCTTGATGGCATTGACGTCGAAGGGCACCTTCCCAACCGCCTGCACGGCATCGGTGTGGAAGAGGATCCCCTTCTCCTTGGCGATGGCGCCGATTTCCGCCACCGGCTGCAGCACGCCAATCTCGTTGTTGGCGGTCATGATGGAAATCAGGATCGTCTTGTCCGTGATCGCCGCGCGCAGGTCGTCGAGGTTGATGCGTCCGTCCTTCTGCACGGGCAGGTAGGTCACGCGCGCGCCCTGCTTCTCGAGCTTCTTGCAGGTGTCGATCACCGCCTTGTGCTCGATGACGCACGTGATGATGTGGTTGCCCTTCTCGCGGTACATCTCGGCGACGCCCTTGATGGCGAGATTGTTCGACTCGGTGGCGCCGCTCGTGAAGATGATCTCTTTGGCGGTGGCGCCGATGAGGTCGGCCACGTGCTTGCGCGCCTTGTCCACCGCCTGTTCAGCTTCCCAGCCGAACGCGTGGTTACGGCTGGCCGGGTTGCCGAAATGCTCGGTGAAAAAGGGCAGCATCGCGTCGAGCACCCGTGGGTCCACGGGCGTTGTCGCGTGATAGTCCATGTAGATCGGAAGCTTCATCGTCTGACCACCGCGGCGTGCGCCACGGGCGCCGCCACTGCTACCTGTTCTGCTGCCATTTCAGCGATCGTCACCGTGCCGAGCGCCGCCGCAATTCGTTCCCGGATCCGCCAGAGCGGGAACCGGATGCTGCACTTGCCGTACTGTTCGCAGTCGTGCTTCTCGGTCGAGCAGGCGGTCACCGTAAACGGACCGTCAATCGCCTCGATCACCGCCGCGAGGCTGATGGCCTCCGACGCCCGGCTGAGCATGTAGCCGCCGCGGGTGCCCTGCGTCGACACCAGCAGGCCGGCGCGCACCAGCCGCTGAAGCACCTTGGCCATCAACTCGATCGGGATGTCGTACTGCTCGGCGATCTCACGCGCGCTCGTCGACGACGCCCCGCCCTTTTCGGCCAGGTGCTTCATCGCCATGAGGGCGTAATCCGCTTTTTTCGAGAGCCTCAACATTGGATGTTCTATATCCGACCGTGATTGTCCGAGTTTATAGATCTCCGCGAACCCCGTCAAGATTGGTCGGGATTCGCGGGATCCTTCGGAAACCTAGTACTTCGGCTGCGACGGGTCCACCTGATCGATCCAGGCGAGGATGCCGCCCGCCAGGTTCTTCACGTTCGAGATGCCAACCGACTTCAGGAAGTCCTGCGCCTTGCCGCTGCGCGCGCCCGACTTGCACTGCGCGATGATCTCGACGTCCTTCGGCAGTTCCTGATACCGGCGCGGCAGCTCGCCGAGCGGAATCAGCGTCGAGCCCTGGATCCGGTTGATCTGGTACTCGTTGGGCTCGCGCACGTCGAGGATGAACAGCTTGTCGCCGGCATCGAGCCGCTTCTTGAGCTCGGTGGGCGAAATCGTCGACGCGGCGGTGCCAGCGCCCG
>CANJYC010000048.1 GCA_947478985.1 Acidobacteriota bacterium
AACTGGCCGACGTTCAACCCGAACGCCTATCGGGAATCGAGCCTTGACGATCGGCGTAATCGCGCGGTTCAGGACCTCTACGAGCCCGGGTCGACGTTCAAGATCGTCACCGCCTCAGGCGCGCTCGAGCAGCAGCTCGTGCATCCCGACGATCTCATCGACGTCCGGGGCGGCAGCATCCGCTTCGGATCGCGTGTCGTGCGCGACACCCACGATTACGGCACGCTGACGTTCACCAACGTCATCGTCAAGTCGAGCAACGTCGGCGCCATCCGTGTGGGCCTGCGACTGGGCGCCGAGCGGCTGGTCTCTTACGTCAATCGATTCGGATTCGGCCGGCGCTCGTCGCCGGATTTTCCCGGTGAGACGGCTGGCATCGTCTGGAAAGCGGACCGGCTGACTGAGAGCGCGCTCGCCTCGGTCTCGATGGGCTACCAGATCGGCGTCACCCCGCTGCAGATGGCCGCTGCCGTCAGCTCCGTGGCCAACGGTGGTGAGCTCATCGAGCCGCGCGTGGTGCGGGCCGTCATCCGCAACGGCCAGCGCCTCCGCGTGCCGCGCAAGGTCGTCAATCGCACGGTGACCAAGGAAATCACCGCCGAGATGACGGCGATGATGGAGGCGGTGGTCGCCGAGGGGACGGGCACACCTGCGCAGATGACCGGCTTCACGGTGGCGGGCAAGACCGGCACGGCGTCCAAAGTCATCGCGGGCCGCTACTCGCGCTCGGAATACAACGCCTCGTTTGTCGGCTTCGTCCCGTCGCGCGATCCGGTCTTCACGATCGTGGTCGTCCTCGACTCTCCACACGGGAAGAACGGGTACTACGGCGGCCCGGTGTCGGCGCCGATCTTCAAGCGCATCGCTGCCGCCGCGCTCAGACAGTACGGCATCGGCCCCACGATCAATGCCGCGACGCCGCTCCTCGTCGCCCGGCATGATGCGGCTGCCGACATCGAACCCACAGCTGGTTCACCTGCACCGCCGGCCATTGTCACGCTCGCCGGCACGTCGCAGGCGTCCGCATCACTCTTTCCAGATCTGCGAGGGCTCGGGGCACGCGACGCGCTCCGATCGCTGTCGCGTCTTGGCGTGACTGCACAGCTCAACGGCGCCGGCGTCGTCGTCGCGCAGCGGCCGGAGGCCGGCACCCCGATCGAACGCGGCGCGTCGAGCACGCTCTGGCTGGAACGCCAGGCGGGCCGGCATGTCGCGGGGCAGGAGCAGCCATGACGGTCGGCGAACTGCTCCGGACGCTGGCACCGGTCATGCCACCAGATCAGCCGCTGGTGCTGCCCGCCGGCAACCCCGCGCTCGACGTCCCCTGCACTGGCGTGACCTGTGACTCACGCCGCGCGGCGCGAGGGGCGATCTTTGTGGCCTTGCGCGGCCTCAAGAGCGACGGCGCGGCGTTCGCGTCCGAGGCGCTGGCCAACGGCGCTGCTGCGATCGTGGCCGGCAGTCACCCGGACCATCGGACCGACGCGCCGTGGGTCGTGGTCCCGGACGCCCGGCTCGCGCTGGCGCTGCTTGCTGCCGAATATCACGGCCACCCGAGTCGCCAGATGCAGGTGGTCGGCATCACCGGCACCAACGGGAAGACCACGACGAGCTACCTGATCAACGCGATCTATGAAGCGGCCGGCGTCAGGTGCGGCCTGATGGGCACGGTGACCTATCGCATCGGCGATCGGGAGTTCGCAGCCACGCGGACCACGCCGGAGGCGCCCGAGCTCCAGCTGCTGATGCGCCAGATGGTGACGGGCGGCTGCGGCGCGTGCGTCATGGAAGTGTCGTCACACGCGCTTGCGCTCCGTCGTGCCGACGGCATCCGGTTCGCAGCCGGCGTCTTCTCGAACTTGACGCGCGACCACCTCGACTTTCACGCCGACATGGACGACTACTTCGCGGCCAAGCGGCGGCTCTTCGAGATGCTGGCGCCGGACGCGCCTGCGGTCGTCAACCTCGATGATCCAAGGGGGCCGGGACTTGCCGAGGCCGTTGCGCACCCGGTCACCTACGCGATCAACAGGGCGGCCGACGTGACACCGGGCCCGTTGTCCTTCTCGCTGACCGGGCTGGACTTCGACGTGCGCACACCACAGGGCACGGTGCACGTGCAGTCGAAGCTGATCGGCAAGCCGAACGTTTACAACATCCTCGCCGCCGTCGGCGTGACCGCCGCGCTCGGGCTGCCTCTTGACGCCATCGCACGCGGCGTCCGTGAGCTGCGCGGCGTGCCGGGCCGCTTCGAGGTGGTCTCGGCCGCGGGGGACGACATCACGGTGCTCGTCGACTACGCCCACACCGACGACGCGTTGCGCAACCTGCTCGAAACAGCCCGGCCGCTCGCCGCCCGCCGCCTGATCACGGTGTTCGGCGCCGGCGGCGATCGCGACCGCTCGAAGCGTCCGCTCATGGGCATGGTGGCCGCGCGCCTCAGCGACGTTGTGGTGATCACGTCTGACAACCCGCGCAGCGAGGAGCCGGAGCGGATCATCGACGAGGTGCAGCGCGGTGCCGCGCCGGAGACGCGCCAGCGCGGGGCGGAGATTGTTGCCATCGCGGATCGCCGCGAGGCGATCCTGCACGCCATCGCCGCGGCTGGCGCAGGGGATGTCGTGCTCGTGGCGGGCAAGGGACACGAGAAGTACCAGGAGATTGGCGGCCGTGTGCTGCCGTTCGACGACGTGGCGGTGGCGCACGAGGCGCTGGCCGCACGGCGCCTGAAGTCGCGGGTCGGGTGAGCGCAGTCGGATTGACGCTGGCGTGGACGGCGGACGCGGTGCGAGGGCGCATCGTCTCCGGCGAACCGGGGCTTGAGGTCGGGCCCGTCACGACGGATACGCGCGCGCTCGAACCAGGCACGTGTTTCGTGGCGCTTAAGGGGCCGAATTTCGACGGCCATGCGTTCGTTGCCGACGCGTTCGCCAGAGGCGCGACGACGGCGATCGTCGACGGCAGCTTCGCCAGGACCGGTGCGGGCCGTCCGGCCGGGACGGGCCAGTGGGGTGAGGTCGGGCTGATCGCGGTCGACGACACGCTGCGGGCACTGCAGGACCTGGCGCACGCGGTACGGGTGGCGGCGGGGACGCGAGTCGTCGCGATCACGGGCAGCGCGGGGAAGACGACGACGAAAGACACGATTGCGGCGTTTCTCGGGGTGCGTTTCAGCGTCGTGAAGAACAAGGGAAACCTGAACAACCACATCGGCCTGCCGCTCTCGCTGATGCAGCTGCGAAGCGGGCCGGATGTGGCCGTGATGGAACTGGGCATGAATCACGCGGGAGAAATCAGCACGCTGATGGCAATCGCCGAACCGGACGTCCGGGTCTGGACGAACGTGGGCGATGCCCACCTCGGCTTCTTTGCGTCTCCCGATGCGATCGCTGATGCCAAGGCGGAGATTCTCGAGCGGGCCGACCGCGACGACCTGCTGGTGAGCAATGCCGACGATCCGCTGGTCGCGACGCGGGTGCGCGCGTTTGCCGGACGCCGGCTGACGTTCGGGATGGGCGAGGGCGCCGACGTGCGCGCGCTCGACATCGAGGATCGCGGCATCGACGGCATGCGCGCGCGTGTCAGGACGCCGGCGGGTGAGCGCGTGATCGAGACGCCGCTGCTTGGCCGCGGCAATCTGTCGAATGTGCTGGCGGCCACCGCCGTGGCGATTGACGCCGGCGTCGGGCTCGAGGACCTCGTGTCGGTTGCGGCGCGCCTGCAGCCGGCCGACCGAAGGGGATGCGTACATCGCCTGGCGGGTGGCGTCACGCTGATCGACGATTCGTACAACTCCAGCCCCGCCGCGTTGCGCCGCGCGCTCGACGTGGTGGAGAAGGAGACGCGGGCCTCCAGGAAGATCGCCGTGCTCGGCGAGATGCTCGAGCTCGGCGAGCATGCGACGCGGCTCCATGAAGAATCCGGCCGCGCTGCCGCGTCATCAGGGCTGCGATTGCTCTTCACGGTGGGCGGCCCGGCTGCACGGGCCATGGCCAATGCTGCGGTCTCCGGTGGGATGCCGCAGTCAGCCGTGATCTACGTCGAGACGAGCGAGGCGGCGTCGGCGATGGTGACGGCGGCGCTTCGCGCAGGCGATCTGGTGCTGGTGAAGGGGTCCCGCGGCACGCGGACCGACATCGTGGCGGACCGTATCGCGGCGGAGTTCGCCTGATGCTCTATTACCTCCTGCCGCCGCTCGCCGCCGTGTCGCCCTACCTGGGCGTATTCAACGTGGTGCGTTACATCACGTTCCGCACGGCCGCGGCCAGCCTGACCGCGCTGCTCATCAGTCTTCTTGTCGGGCCATGGCTCATCCGGACGCTGCGGGAATTCCAGATCGGCCAGGTCATCCGGCAGGAAGGTCCGCAGTCGCACCGCGCCAAGGCCGGCACGCCGACGATGGGCGGATTGCTGATCCTGACCGCATCGGTTGTGCCGACACTGCTGTGGGCCGACCTGTCGAATCCCTATATCTGGATTGCACTGCTGGCGACCATCGGCTTCGGGGCGGTCGGCTATGCCGACGACTATCTGAAGATCACGCGGCGTTCCCATCACGGGCTGCGGCCGCGCTACAAGATGGGCGGACAGCTGGTCATCGGCCTCGGCGTAGGGCTGGCCGTGCTGCTGCTCTCCGAGTTGAATCCGCCGCTCTACAACACGCGGCTCATCTTCCCGTTCTTCAAGAACCTGATACCCGATCTCGGCTGGATGTACGTCCCCTTTGCCGCATTCGTGCTGATCGCGTGGTCCAATGCCGTGAATCTGACGGACGGGCTCGACGGCCTGGCCATCAGCACGTTCGGCGTGTCGGCCGCCGCCTACACGGCGCTGGCCTACGTCACGGGCCACGCCGTCCTGGCCAACTATCTCCTCCTCGTCCGCTTCTCACCGGCGGGCGAGCTGACGATCTTCTGCGGCGCGCTGGTCGGCGCCAGCCTGGGCTTCCTCTGGTACAACTCGTACCCCGCCGAGATCTTCATGGGCGACGTCGGCTCACTCGCGCTGGGTGGCGCCCTTGGCACGGTCGCGATCCTGATCAAGCAGGAACTGCTGCTCGTCATCGTCGGCGGCATCTTCGTGATGGAGGCCGCCTCGGTCGTCATCCAGGTCGCCTCCTTCAAGCTCACAGGGAATCGCGTCTTCAAGATGGCGCCGCTCCACCATCACTTCGAGCTGCTCGGCTGGAGTGAGCCGAAGGTGATCTCCCGCTTTCTGATCATGGCTGTGATCTTCGCGCTCTTCAGCCTCACGACGTTGAAGCTCCGGTGATGGCATGGAACAGGTTGTCTTCTCGGTCAGCGGCAAACGGGTGGTGGTGGTCGGTGCCGCGCGCAGCGGCGTCGCGGCGGCGGAGCTGCTGGTTCGCCGAGGGGCATCGGTGATGCTGACCGAAAGCCGCCACGCCTTCGATGAGGCCGAGCGTCTGCGAGCGGCCGGCGTCGCGCTGGAGCTCGGCGGCCATCGTGCGGACACGCTGGCGGGCGCCGACCTGATCGTGGTGAGCCCGGGCGTGCCGGTGGACCAGCCGGTGTTCGACGCGGCACGCGCGCGCGGTGTCGAGATCATGGGCGAGCTCGAGCTGGCGTCGCGCTTCGTCAAGGGGCGCATCATCGCCATCACGGGGACGAAAGGGAAGTCGACGACGACGACGCTCGTGGGACGGATGCTGTCGGCTGCCGGCAGGACCGTGCTCGTGGGCGGCAACATCGGCGTTCCCGTGAGCGCGCACGTGGACCAGTCGACGCCCGAGACGCTTCATGTCGTCGAGACCAGCAGCTTCCAGCTCGAGACGACATCGGCATTCCGGCCGTGGATCGCCGTCTGGCTGAACATCGCCGCGGACCACCTGGATCGCCATCCGACGGTGGAGTCATACGTCGATGCCAAGGCGCGCATCTTTGCCAATCAGAGAACGGGCGACTGGGCCGTCGTCAACGCCGACGACCCGCAGGTGATGACCCGTAGTACGGCGACCAACGCGCGCCTCGTCACGTTCTCGCTGGCCGGTGCAGCCGACGCCGGGTTCGCCGTCGACGGCGACTGGATTGTGACGCGCACCGCAACGGGACGCGACCGGGTGCTGCCGGTGTCAGCCGTGGAGCTGACCGGACGCCACATGCTGAACAACGTGCTGGCCGCGGTTGCCGTCAGCGCGATTGCCGACGTGACGCCGGCCTCGATGACGGAGGCGCTGCGCGGATTTCACGGGCTGGAGCACGTGATGGAGCCGGCCGGCGAGTTCCAGGGCGTGCGATTCGTCAACGACTCCAAGGCGACCAATGTCGAGGCGGCGCGGCGGTCGATTGAAAGTTTCGACCGTGGCGTGGTCGCCATTGTCGGCGGCAAGTTCAAGGGCGGAGACCTGCGTGATCTGCGCGGGCCGCTGTCCACCCGCGGACGGGCCGTGATTGCCATTGGCGAGGCGGCGCCGCTGGTGCGTGAGGCGCTCGCTGGCGTGGTGCCTGTTGTGGAGGCGGCGTCGATGAGGGAGGCCGTGCGGCGTGGCTACGAGGCCGCCTCGCCGGACGGCGTGGTGCTGCTGGCGCCGGCGTGCGCCAGTTTCGACTGGTTCAGGGATTACGCGGAACGTGGACGGACCTTCAAGTACGAGGTCCAACAGATGCAGGAAAGGTCGCGCTGCTGATGGCGTGAACGGTGAGCAGTCGTCAGTCGGCTTGGCGCGGGTGAGGGCCTACCGCTGGGAACGCAGACTACCCCGGTCTGCGAGGTGGGTGTCTCTCTCCACGAGCCGACTGATGACCGCTGACCGTTCACGCGAGATCGGGATCCTTACCGATCCCGGTATTGCCGCGCAAACAACTATGTCGGATCGAGCCGTGAAGAACTTTATGGGCGGCGAACTTTAATGGCGCGGAAACTTAAATCGGACCGGATTCTCTTCACCGCCACCCTGCTGCTGGTCTGCGTCAGCATCGTGATGGTGTACAGCGCCTCGGCCCTGGTGGCCCTCGAACGGTTCCAGCAGTCGAACCTGTTCCTGACCAAGCAGGCGATGTGGGCGGTGCTCGGGTTGGCGGTGCTCGCCATCGCGATGCGCGTCGACTACCGCACCTACAAGAACGACGCCTTCATCTGGGCGGTGCTCGGGCTGGTCGGGCTGATGCTCGTCGGCGTGCTCTTCAGCTCACCCATCAACGGCACGCGGCGCTGGTTCAGCGTCGGGGGGCTCGGCATCCAGCCGTCGGAGCTCGCGAAGCTGTCGTGCGTGTTCTTCACGGCGCTCATCCTCGAACGGCGCATGCATCGGATTGACGAACTCACCTACTCACTGCTCCCGATCGGGCTGGTGGTCGGCGTGCTCGTCGGGCTGATTCTGCTGCAGCCGGACTTCGGCACCTCGATGTCGCTTGTCCTGATTGTGTCGGTGATGGTCTTCGCCGCGGGACTCCACTACAAGTACTGGATCGGTACCGCGCTCTGCCTGCTGCCGGCGATCTATATGGTCCTCGTCAGCGCCGACTACCGGCGCCGGCGCCTGCTCGCGTTCTGGAACCCCTGGGCCGATCCACTCGGCGACGGGTTCCAGATCATTCAGTCGCTCATTGCGGTCGGGACCGGTGGCGTCTTCGGCCGCGGGCTCATGGCCGGCGTGCAGAAGCTGTTCTACCTGCCGGAGCCGCACACCGACTTCATCTACGCCGTCATCGGCGAGGAACTCGGGCTCGTCGGCTCCACGTGTGTGCTGGCCTGCTTTGTGGTCATCGCCTGGCGCGGCCTCCGCATCGCGATGCGGGCTGAGGACACCTTCGGCTCGTTCGTGGCGCTCGGGCTCACGACGATGATTTCGGTGCAGGCGTTCGTCAACATGAGCGTCGTGCTCGGGCTGATGCCGACGAAGGGGATTCCGCTGCCCCTCGTCAGTGCCGGCGGCTCGTCACTGCTCATCAGCCTGCTGGGTATGGGCGTGCTGCTGAACATTTCGCAGCATGAAACGTCGGATGCGTAGCGCATGGCGATCGCAGTGCTGATCGCCGGCGGCGGAACGGGCGGACACCTGTACCCGGGCATTGCCGTTGCCCGGGAACTGGTGGCGCGCGTGCCGGATGCACGAGTGACATTCGTCGGCACGGCAGCCGGCATCGAAGCGCGGGTCATCCCGCGGGAAGGGTTTGAGCTGGAACTGATCCGGAGCGCCGGGCTGAAGGGCAAGTCGCTGCCGTCACTGGCGCGCGGCCTCAGCCTGTTGCCGTTGAGCGCCGCTGATGCGTGGCAGGTGATCACACGGCGACGGCCGTCGATCGTCGTCGGCGTCGGCGGCTACAGTTCCGGTCCGGTGGTCATGCTCGCCGCGGCGCGGGGTGTCCCGACGCTGCTGATGGAACAGAACGCGGTGCCGGGGCTGACCAACCGGCTGCTGGCGCAGGTGGTGAACGCGGCGGCGGTGACCTACGACGAGGCGATGCGGTTCTTTGGATCAAAGGCGTTCGTATCGGGCAACCCGGTGCGGCCGGAATTCTTCCGAGGGGGGGCAACGCATGACCAACACCAGGTTCGGGTCCTAGTCTTTGGCGGCTCTCAGGGCGCGCACGCGATCAACGTGGCCATGGTGGAAGCGGCGCCGCGGCTGGCATCCGCCGCAGCACGACTGGCAATCACGCACCAGACAGGCGAGCGCGACCTGGAGATGGTGCGCGACGGCTACCGCCGGGCCGGGCTCGAAGCCCGCGTCGAGCCGTTTCTCTACACCATGGATCGGGAGATGACAGCGGCCGACATCGTCGTCTCGCGCGCAGGCGCGACGACGCTGGCCGAGCTGACGGCGGCGGGACGTCCTTCGATTCTCGTGCCGCTGCCGACCGCGACCGATGACCACCAGCGCAAAAACGCCGATGCGCTGGTGCGGCAGGGTGCCGCGTCGATGGTGGAACAACGGGAATTGACAGGCGAGAGGCTGGCCGCGGAGATCGTCGCGCTCGCGGGGAATACGGAACGGCGGCACGCGATGGGCGAGGCCGCGCGCCGGCTCGCACGGCCTGACGCCGCACAGGTGATCGTCGACAGGATCCTCGCCATTGCTCGGTAAGACCAGGCGGATCCACTTCGTCGGGATTGGCGGCATCGGCATGAGCGGCATCGCCGAGCTGCTCGCTAATCTCGGCTACGCGGTGAGCGGATCCGACGCGAAGCGCAGCGAGGTGACCGAGCGCCTCGCGAAGAAGCTGGGTGTGACGGTGTACGTCGGGCACGCGGCATCGCATCTGGGCGATGCCGACGTCGTCGTGGTGTCATCGGCGGTGAAGCCGACGAACCCGGAGGTCGTCGAGGCGCATCGCCGCGACATCCCGGTCATCCCGCGGGCGGAGATGCTGGCCGAGCTGATGCGGCTGCGCTTCTCGATTGCGGTGGCCGGCTCGCACGGCAAGACGACGACGACGTCGATGATCGCGCTGGTGCTGGAACGCGCCGGTCTCGATCCGACGGCGGTAATTGGCGGCCGCCTCCGCGTGTTCGGCAGCAACGCGAGGCTGGGCAGCGGCAAGTACATGGTGGCGGAAGCGGATGAAAGCGATCGGTCGTTCCTCATGCTGTGGCCGACGATTGCCGTCATCACGAACATTGATCACGAGCACATGGAGAGTTACGGGAGCTTCGACCACTTGCAGCAGGCTTTTACCGAGTTCGCCAACAAGGTGCCGTTCTACGGCGGCGTCGTCGCGTGTGCCGACGACCCGCAGCTCGTGCCGGTGCTGCCGCGCGTGCGGCGCCGTCTGACGACCTATGGTCTTGAGAACGCGGACGCGCATGTCGTCGGCACGAACATCGAGCTTGGCAGCTTCGGTGCGCGCTGCTCGGTGCTGCGCCGACGGGGTGACAACACCGTCCGGCTCGGCGTGCTCGAACTCGGTGTGCCCGGCCGTCACAACCTGCAGAACGCGCTGGCGGCCATCGCCACGGCCGAAAGCCTCGGCGTCGAATTCGCGCAGGTTGCCGCTGCGCTCAAGGACTTCCAGGGCGCCGAACGCCGGTTTGAGCGGCATGGCGAGCCCGGCGGTGTGCTTGTCGTGGACGACTACGGACACCACCCGACCGAGATTGCCGCAGTGCTCGCGGCCGCGCGCGCCACGCTCGGCCGGCGCATCGTGGTGGCTTTCCAGCCGCACCGCTATTCTCGGACCGAGAGCCAGCTGCAGGCGTTCGGTCCCTCGTTGAAGGATGCCGACGAGATCGTGCTGACCGACATCTACGCGGCCGGTGAGGAGCCGATCGCCGGGATCACGGTCGACGTGCTGGC
>CANJYC010000049.1 GCA_947478985.1 Acidobacteriota bacterium
CACTGCCGGCCGATGGCGTCGGTGACGTCGAAATCGACTTTCGGGCCGTAAAACGCGCCATCGCCCTCATTAAGGGTGTAGGCCTGGCCGGTGTTGTCGAGGGCCTGCCGCAGCGAGGCTTCGGCATGATCCCAGGTGGCAACCTCTCCCAGGAACGCCTCGGGCCGGGTCGACAGCTTCACCGAGTAGGTGAGGCCGAAGTCGCCGTAGACACGCTGCACCAGGCGCAGGAGCTTTTCGACTTCCTCGGCAATCTGCGACTCCATGACGAAGCAGTGGGCATCGTCCTGGCTGAACTGGCGGACGCGCGTCAGCCCGGACAGGACGCCTGACGCTTCATTGCGGTGCAGGGCGGTCTGTTCGTGCAGGCGCAGGGGCAGGTCCTTGTAGCTGCGGACCTCGCTCGCGAAGATGAGCATGTGGCCCGGGCAGTTCATCGCCTTCAGGGCCATCTGCTCGCCTTCGTCGGCACCTTCGACCAGGAACATGTTCTGGCGATAGTGCTGCCAGTGGCCGGAAGTTTCCCAGAGTGACTTGTTGAAGACGATGGGCGCCTTCACCTCGACGTAACCGCCGGGGAAGAGCACGCCGCGCATGTAATCGGCCAGGGTGTTGTAAATCGTGGTGCCCTTGGCGAGCCAGAAGGTCGCGCCCGGCGCCCACGGATGGAACATGAAGAGCTTCTGATCCCGGCCAATCTTCCGGTGGTCGCGCTTCTTCGCTTCCTCCAGGCGATGCAGGTGCTCCTGCAACTCCTTCTCGGAGAGAAACGCGGTGCCGTAGATCCGCTGCATCGGCTGATTGCGAGCGTCGCCCTTCCAGTACGCGTTCGAGGTGCTGAGCAGCTTGAACGCCTTGAGCTTGCCGGTGGAGGGGACGTGCGGGCCGACGCAGAAGTCGACGAACGTCTCGCGGTCCTTGATCGTGTAGCAGGAGACCTCGGGCTGTCCGGCGGTCTTCTCGTCGATGAGCTGTACCTTCAGCGGTTCACCGCGGCCGCCGAAGAACACCTTGGCGTCATCGCGGTTCCAGGCCTGCCGCTCGTAGGGCAGATCCTGCTGTACCAGTTCGCGCATCCGCTTCTCGATGGTCTCGAGGTCCTCGGGGACGAATGGGCGCGCGACCACGAAGTCGTAAAAGAAGCCCTCGTCGGTGGCAGGGCCGATGCCGCACTGCGCGCCGGGGAAGAGGTGCGTGACTGCCGCGGCCAGCAGGTGCGCGGTGCTGTGCCGGACCAGTTGCAGCGCGTCGGGGTTGTCCCCGGTCACGATCTTCACCGCGGCGTCCTGGGTGAGCGGGTAGGAGAGATCGACCAGCCGGCCATCGACGGTCGCGGCCACTGCAGCCTTGAGCAGGCGCGGCGAGATCGCGGCCGCGATGTCCCGCACGGGGGTGCCCGCGGACACAGCGCGGCTGGATCCGTCCGGCAGCGTGATGGCGATCTGGCTCACGGGAATCTTCTGTCTATCGACGCGGGTCTACGGTCGTCCGTAACAACACCTTCTGTCCGCTGCCGTAGACCGGACACCGCAGACCGAAGAACAGATAGTGGTAGGCGCGGGTGGACTCGAACCACTGACCTCCTCCGTGTCAGGGAGGCGCTCTAACCAGCTGAGCTACGCGCCTATCTGTTGTGAATTCAGGCGTTAACCCGAACGGACAGTATAGCGAAAAGCGGGGGCGCTGTGGAAGGGGAGTCGAAGGGGAACCAGACTCTCAGTTACGACTTGGCGATGCGCTCGAGCCCTTTCTGCAGCGTGGCGTCCACGGTGGGAGCCTCAGCGCCGAACTCCACCTCCGGTTGTTCGACGACATCATCGGGCTGAAGGCCCTTCTCGTGGATAACTTCGCCCTTGGGCGTGAGATACCGAACCGTCGACACGAACAGGGCGCTGCCATCGGGGAGTCTGATGAGTTGCTGGCGCGCGGCCCTGCCGAGCGTCTGCTCACCGACAAGGGCGGCGCGCTGGTTGCCGGAGAGCGCGGCGGCGAAAACTTCGGCCGCGCCGGCGGTCCCCTGATCGACCAGCAGCACGACGGGGGCGGCAATGGCGCCGTCGCCGTCGCCGGTCGTCACGGCCTCGCGCTTGTCGCCCTTGGTCTGGCGGCTGGCCAGGGTGCCCGATTTCACGAACAGACGCGCCGTCGCAATCCCGTCGTCGAGGTCGCCCCGGGCGGTTCCGCGGATGTCGATCAGGAAGCGTGTCGCCTTCGTCTTGCTCAACGCGTCGATGGCCTGTTTCAGGCGGATCGGAGAATCCTTGGTGAACTCGAGCACCCGCACGTAGCCGGTTGGTCCGTCCGCCATGCGCGACGTCATCTCCGGCGTCGTGATGCGCTCGCGGGTGACTTCGAGTTCATGCGGATCCGCGGCGCTGCCACGGATGATCAGGAGGTGCACTTTTGTGCCGACGGCGCCGTGCAGCAGGCGCGTGCCTTCGTAGGCGGACATGTCACGCGTCGGACGGCCGTCGATCGCGCGGATGAAGTCGCCGCTCCGCAACCCGGCGCGTGCGGCTGGTGAACCGTCGCGGGCCGAGACCACGCGCAGGTAGTACTGCCGGGTGACCGTGACGCCTATTTCGGCAGGGCCCGTGGTGCTCGCGTTGGTGTCGACGGTCTTCGCCAGATCCGGCGTGAGGTAGGCGCTCTCCGGGTCGAGCCCGTCAGCCAGGCCCTTCATCGCCCCCTTCATCGCATCGGTCACGTTGACCTCTTCGACGTAGTTGTTCAGGACGAGAGAGATGACGTCTTCAAAGACCCTGAGGTGCTGGTAGGTGTCGTCCTTGGCGAGGACCTGTCCGAGATATCCACCGAGGACGGCGAACACGATGACAGGCACCGAAACGGCGAGGACGAAGTTGCGGGTCCTGGAGGTCATCGACAGTCAGCTCCCAGTTAACGAGTCTCGAGCCATTGTAGGGGATCGACAGAGCGACCGTCGATGCGCATCTCGAAGTAGAGTGCGGCCGGTCCGGCCGGCGCCGTGCCGACCCGGCCGACCTCGCCACCGGCCTCAATAGCCTGTCCACGCTCGACCGTCGCTGAAGACAGATAGCCGTAGAGCGAGTAGTTGTTGCCGCCGTGGTCCACGATGACGAGCTGCCCGAATCCGGTAAAGGGGGCGGCGTAGGCCACGGTGCCCCCATGGACGGCAGTGACGGGGGTGCCGGCCGGTGACCCGATTTCAATACCGTTTCTGACGGCCGGTGCGCCTGGACGGTTGGCGGCGCCGCCGAATCGTGCGGTAACAGGCCCCGGGGCGGGCCATTGCAGCGCGCCACGGAACGGGCCCAGCGGCAGCGTGAGCGGTTCGACGGTTCGGCCCGCGGCCAGGTCGGCGACCTGCTGTTGCAGCCGCTGTTGGGCCACCTCCAGCTCGCCGGCCAGCTGCGCATTCAGATCGCGTTGTGAGTCAATACGCGCCATGAGCGCGGTCCGCGCCGTGATGGCCTGCTCCGCGGCGGCGCGACCCGCCAGCGCTTCGGATTCTTTCGCACGAAGCTCGGTGGCCGTTCGCTCGAGCGCGGCCCGTTCAACACCCAACGCTGCAAGCGTCCGCTTGTGCTCCGCGGCGCGTTCGGCGCTGATCTTCGTGAGCGCGCTGATGGCACGGGCTGTCCGGCCGAGGTCCCGTGCCCCGTCTGACTCGAGCAGGAGCCGCGCATAGCCGCCGCGCCCACGCTTGTAGAGGTCGACAAGCTGGGCCTTGAGATTTGGCAGCTGCGCCGCCTGCTGCTGTTCGAGGGCTGCAAGCCGCGCATCGGTCTCCGCCAGCGCCGTCCGGGCTTCGGTGGCTGCCGCCTCGGCACTGGTGACGCGTTCCACCTGGATATCGCGTTCGATTTCGAGCGCGCGGAGATCGCCGACGAGAGTGCGCGACCGGCCGGCCAGCTGCTCCGCCTCTCGCTGGAGGGCGGCGATGCGCGCGGCCACACGCCGTGTCAGAGGGTCCGTGGAAGGACGCGAGGGCAGCTGCGCGGCGTTCGACACCGACAGGGTCAGCAGCACAAGCAGGAGTATGGCGAAGGACCGACGGCGCACGAGGCCTAGTATAGAGTCAGGCGATGCGAATCGTGGGGCTGGACGTGGGCGAGCGGCGCATCGGCGTGGCCGTGAGCGATCCGACCTGCACGCTCGCGCGCCCCGTTGGTGTGCTGCGCGCTGCGGCGCTCAACGCCGAGGCGCTGGCCACGGTGGCTGATGAAGTGGCCCGACTCGGGCGCGAAGAGGATGGCGTAACCACCATCGTGCTCGGCCTGCCGAAGCACCTCGACGGAACGCCCAATGCCATGACGCCGCGTATTGAAGCCTTCGCGCAGGCGCTCGGTGCGCGAACCGGACTTCCGGTGGTGCTGCAGGATGAACGGTTGACCAGCCGCGAGGCGGAGAGCCGCCTGGCGATACGTGAAAAGGACTGGCGTGCGCGCAAGCAGCGGCTCGATGCCGCCGCCGCCGCCATCATCCTTCAGGATTATCTCGATGTCCGGCCGGGACGCCCTGTACCGACCGTGGAGGAGACGGAGTTCTAGTGGCGGACGCGCACACCAGGTCGCATACCCTCGCGCTCATTTTCATCTTCACTGTCGTCATCATCTTTGGCGGCGCGGTGCTCGCGGGCACGGTCCTCTACCTTCGCATCGAGGAACCCTTCAAGGCGTACGACGCCGCGGAGGTCTATGTCGAGATCCCGGCGGGAGCCGGTGTCACCGAGATCCGCCGTCGGCTGATCGACGCCGGCGTGGTGCGCGATGCCTATGTCTTTCGCGCCGCGCTCTGGTGGAGTGGTGAGGCGCGCAACCTGCAGGCGGGCGAGTACCGCTTTGACCGGCCCGTCAGTCCGCTCGACGTGCTTCGAAAGATCGGTCGCGGTGACGTATACACGCGGCGCATCACCTTCCCCGAGGGATTGACGATTCCGGAGATGGCTCGAATCTACGAGTTGCGGGGATTCGGAACCGCGCGGGCCTTTCTCGACGCCACACGCGACGTCTCGGCCATTCGCGCGCTCGATCCGCTCGCAACCGATCTCGAGGGCTATCTCTTTCCGGAAACCTATGCGCTGCCGCGCCGCGTGGCGGCCTCGCGACTCGTGTCGATGATGGTGCAGCGTTTCCTCGCCGTGTACACGGAGCCGCTCCGGGCCTCGGCCACGGCACAGGGGCTCAGCCACCGTCAGGTCGTGGCGCTGGCGTCGCTGGTGGAGAAGGAGACCGCGAAGCCCGAGGAACGCCCGATGGTGTCGGCGGTGTACCGCAACCGGCTGAAAATCGGCATGCCGATGCAGGCCGATCCGACGGTGGTCTATGCGCTCCTGCTGGCCGGGCGCTATGACGGCAATATCCACCGCGCTGATCTGGCGCTCGACTCCCCGTACAACACCTACAAGCACCCCGGGCTGCCCCCGGGACCGATTGCCTCGCCGGGCAAGGCCTCGCTCGAGGCGGCGCTGGCGCCTGCGGCTGTGCCGTATCTCTACTTCGTCAGCCGCAACGACGGGTCACACGCCTTTGCGGAGACGCTCGCGCAGCACAATGCCAACGTGCGGACGTATCAGGTGTTGTTCTTCCGGCAGCAGCGTCAGGCGCGGTAGGTCAGCCGCGTCCTCCGCGTTCGCCCCACTTCAGCTTCTCGCGCAGCAGTTCGAAGTAGCTGCGGGCCGGCGCCTTTACCAGACGCAGCGTGCGCGCCGACTTCTGGACGCGGACGACGTCGCCTTTCTTCAGTGGGTAGCCGGTCTGGCCGTCGTAGGTGACGTAGATGTCGCTGGCATCGTCGTCGATGTGCGGGCGCACCTCGACGATGGCGCTGCCCGGGATGACGACCGGGCGGTTCGTGAGGGTGTGCGGGGCGATCGGCGTCAGGACGAAGGCATCGACGCCGGGGTGGACGATGGGCCCGCCCGCCGCGAGCGTATAGCCGGTCGACCCGGTTGCGCTCGCGATGATCAGACCGTCGGCCTTGACCTTGGTGACGAACCCGCCATTGACCGACACCGACAACTCGATCATCCGTGACAGCGCACCCTTGGTGAATACGACGTCGTTGAGGACGATGCGCGAGTCGAAGGTCTCGCGGCCTCTGCACAGGTCGGCAGCGAGGAGGGTGCGTTCGCTCAGCTCGGCGGTGCCGGCCACGACCGAGTCGAGGGTGGCGTAGAGCTCGTCGATGCGCGTTTCCGTGAGGAATCCGAGGCTGCCGAAGTTCACCCCGAGGATGGGGATGTCACGCCCCGCCGCGGCCGTTCGCGTCGCCATGCTGAGGAGCGTGCCGTCGCCGCCGAGCACGACCACGAGATCGACCTCGCGCGGGAGGTCGTCGCGCGACAGTGCGCCAGCGCGCGCCTCAGGACCGGCCGCCGCGGCCGCCTCGGTCTCGAATACGGCATCAATGCCGCGCGCCTGCAGCCAGGCCTCGAGACGGGTGAGGTGTTCCGCGGCCCCGACGAGGCCGTGCTTGGTGACGATGCCGACGCGACCGATGGTGCTGTTCATGAGCGCCGCAGGTGAAGGAGGAACTCGACGTTCCCTTTCTGTCCGGTGATCGGCGAAGGCGTCGCTGCCACCCGCGCCAATCCTAACTCAGTCGCCGCTGCCGACACTTCTGCGAGCACGCGCGCGTGAATCGCTTCGTCCCGGATGATCCCCTTCCGCACCTCGTCGCGCCCGGCTTCGTACTGCGGCTTGACCAGCGCGACGATGTCGGCGTCCGGACGGAGCACAGGAGGAATGACGGGGAAAATGTGGCGCAGCGAGATGAAGGAGACGTCGATGACGACGATGTCGACCTGCCCTGGGAGGTCGGCAAGCGCCAGGTGCCGGGCGTTGAAGTGCTCCATCACGACGACCCGCGGATCCTGACGGAGCGTCCAGTCGAACTGGCCGTGCCCGACATCGAGCGACACCACGTTCGCGGCGCCGCGTTGCAGCAGGACATCGGTGAAGCCGCCGGTTGAGGCGCCGATGTCGAGGGCGTCGCGTCCGGCGACGGCAATCTGAAACGTGTCCAGGGCGTGAGCCAGCTTCAGCCCTCCACGCCCAACATACGGATGGTCCGGTGCGAGCAGGGCGACGTCTGCGTCCGGGTCCACCTGCGCGCCGGCCTTGGTGACGGGCTCGCCGCCGACGGTGACCTGCGCGGCCATGATGAGCGCCCGGGCCCGTTCTCGCGAGGCCGCGAGACCTCTGTCGACGACAAGCTGATCCAGACGCAGGCGGGGGCTCAATTCTCTCGCGCCACAATCCAGCGGCCGATGTCGAGCAGCCGCGAATCGGTGAGCCCGGCGCGCACCAGGGACGTTTCGGCGCGGGCGAGACACGCATCGGCCATCGCGCGCGACTGCGTCACGCCGTAGAGCGCGGGGTAGGTGGGCTTGCCGGCGGCCGCGTCCTTGCCCGCGGTCTTGCCGAGATCGTGGGACGCCCCCTCGACGTCGAGCAGATCGTCGACGATCTGGAAGGCGAGTCCCAGTTCGGCCGCAGCGGCGTCGATGGCGGCAATCGTGGCATCGGTTGCGCCGCCCATGATGGCGCCCGCGACGGCGGCGGCACGGATCAGCGCGCCCGTCTTTCTGCCGTGCATCACTCTCAGTCCGTCGGCATCGAGTGCGAGGGCGGGACGTCCCGATGGGTCTGATGTCACGCAGGCCAGGTCGAGGGCCTGTCCGCCGACCATGCCCGCTGAGCCCGCCGCGACGGCGATGACCTGAATCACCCGCAACGTGCGCGCTGCATCCGCGGCACGGCCCGTCCCCGCGTGCCGCGAGAGCAGGGCAAACGCCTCGGTGAGCAGTCCGTCACCGGCGAGGATCGCCATGCCCTCACCGGCGACCACGTGAAGCGTGGGACGGCCGCGACGCATCGTGTCGTTGTCCATGGCCGGGAGGTCGTCATGGATCAGCGAGTAGGTATGAATGAACTCAATCGCGCAGGCGGCCGGCATGGCGGACGCGCGATCGCCGCCAACGGCCTCGGCGCTGGCCAGACAGAGGACCGGGCGCAGGCGCTTGCCTCCGGCCGTCACGCTGTAGCGCATGGCATCGGCGACGACGGCAGGGGTCTCCGGCGGGGCCGGCAGCCACGCCGCAAGCGCCGCATCAATCTCGGTGCGGCGCGCCTCGAGGTAGGCGCTCAGCGACATGGTCAGCTGGCGGAAGGCACTACAGCTCGGGAGCCGGCTTGAGCTCACCGCGCTCGTTGAGTACTTCGATGCGGCGCTCGGCTTCCTCGAGCCGCGCGTGGCAGAAGCGTGACAGTTGCACGCCGCGCTCGTAGAGCTGCAGCGAGGCTTCGAGCGCGAGGTCGCCTTCCTCGAGCTTCTTCACAATGGCCTCGAACTCGGCGATGGCGGTCTCGAAATCCTTGATGGTGGGGTCCATGTCAGTCACCGCGCTAGCGCCCGCCGCCTGGTGTCGACGGCCGATGTTCATTCACCGTGCACTCCAGCGCGCCCTGTTCCAGGGTGACCTGCACGTGGTCGCCCGGCGCGACGCTCGCGGCATCACGGATGATAGCGGTACGGTCCGCGTTCCAGCACACGGCGTACCCGCGGCCAAGCACCGCCAGGGGACTCAGGCTGTCGAGGCGCGCAGCGCCGGCGCTGAGTCGTACGCGCGCCGTGTGCAGGGTACGGGCCTCGGCAGCGGCGAGGCGGCCGTCGGCGCCCACGAGGCGCGTGCGGATGAGCGAGAAGCGCCGCCGGAGGTCGAAGGTTTCCAGCTGCAGGCGCAGCGCCTGGAAGCCGCGCTCGCGCGTAGACAGTCCCGCGCGGAGCAGACGGCGCAGGTCGTGCGAGAGCTCGGCCGCGTGTCGGCCGCGCATGGCGAGCCGTCCGGGAAAGCCGGCGTACCCGGGCCGGGCTTCGAGCGCCCGCAGCCGCGCGAGGATGTGGTGCCGTTGCCCCTGCATGGCCGTCGTCGCGCGGTGCGACAGTCGTGCGATGTGCGTGGAGAAGTCATCCTTGCGCGCGACCACCATCTCGGCGGCCGCCGAGGGCGTCGGTGCGCGCAGGTCGGCGACGAAGTCGGCGATGGTGACGTCGGTCTCGTGGCCAACTGCGGAAATCGTCGGCACCGGGCAGCCAGCGATGGCGCGCGCGACCACCTCTTCGTTGAAGGCCCAGAGATCTTCAATCGAGCCGCCGCCGCGGCCCACGATGACGACGTCCACCCCGTCGACGGCACTGATGGCGGCTATCGCGCGGGCGATGTCAGCGGCCGCGCCGTCGCCCTGAACGCGCGTGGGACGGATGACGATGTGCGCGTTCGGATGGCGGCGCCGCAGCACCTGGAGGATGTCGCGGACGGCGGCGCCGTCGAGCGAGGTGACGATGCCGATCTTGCGTGGCAGGGCCGGCAGCGCCCGCTTGCGGCCCGCATCGAACAGCCCCTCCTGCGCCAGTCGTGCCTTGAGTTGTTCGAAGGCGAGTTGCCGCGCACCGAGGCCCTCAGGTTCGAGGTGTTCGCAGATGACCTGATACTCGCCCTTCGGGTCGTAGACGCTGACGCGCCCGCGCGCAACGACGCGGAGGCCGTCCTGCGGCTTGAAGCGCACGTGGCGCAGCGCCGACTTGAACATGACGCCCTTGATCTGCGCGCCCGCGTCCTTCAGCGTGAAATACATGTGGCCGGTGTTCCACACGCGGCAGTTGGACAGTTCCCCCTCGACCCACACCTCGACGAACTGTTCCTCGAGCAGCGTGCGGATGGCGGCTGTGAGTTGTGTGACGGTGAAGATACGGCGCGGCGGTGGTTCAGGCTCGGCCACGCGTTCCGGCACGTGAGCCGGCAGTTCGGCCGGTGACGGTTCGTCAAACGGCAGGTCGAACAGCGAGCTCACTGGCCTGCGCCTGGGGCTGGTCGCATCGGCACGGTCTAGCGGCTCGCCACCGGATCGCGAGGCGTGCCGCTCGAACGCCCTGAGAGACGCGCGGCGTCAAGTTCGATCAGCTCGGCTTCCGAGTAGGAAATGCGCGTGATCCGGGTGGCCCGTCCCGTCTTGTCATCGGCCTGGACGATGACGCCGTTGAGCCGCGGGTTACCGGTGGCCGGCTCGAACCGCGAGGGCATCGCATTGAGGAAGCGGCCGAGTGACGGTTCGCGCTCCATGCCGATGATGCCGTCGTGGGGGCCGGTCATGCCGGCGTCGGTGAGATACGCCGTCCCGTGCGGCAGGATGCGTTCATC
>CANJYC010000050.1 GCA_947478985.1 Acidobacteriota bacterium
ACCGTCGAGAACGGTCTCATGCGACCCCCTTGTTGACGACCCGCTTGATCGCGGCCTGCACGCGGTAGAACGTCATGCACCGGCAGAGCGTGCGGGACATGCCCTCTCGAATCTGCGCGTCGGTGGGATTCGGGTTCTTGTCGAGCAGGGCCTTGGCCGTCATGATCTGCCCGTTCTGACAGAACCCGCACTGCGGCGCCTGCTCATCGATCCACGCCTGCTGCAGCGGATGGAGCATGCCGTTCTGTGCCAGTCCCTCGAGCGTCGTGATCTCGCTGCGCACCGTGGAGACGGGCGTCACACACGAGCGCACCGCGGTGCCGTTGATGATGACGGTGCAGGCGCCGCACTGCCCCAGTCCGCATCCGAACCGCGGTCCCTGCAGGCCGAGGTCGTTGCGCAGGACGTAAAGGAGAGGCGTTGCCGGGTCGACGTCGACGGTGTGCGCCAGACCGTTCACCTTCAAAGTCACGTTACTCATGTGCCAGGCTCCTCACGATGTGCGGTCTCGCTGTGCCCTTCCGGCTGTGGCGTCATGCGCCGAGTGCACGCGGTGGTGTGGCGTGGTGGCGCCGCCCGAGAGATTGTAGCGATTCCCGCCCGCCGCGCTACCTATGAACGCGGCTGCCGCGGCTGCGCACCATGCGGGGCGGCCCGCAGGTACTGCGTGGGCCATGTGACGGCCTGCCCGAGCTGGCGGGCGGCGTGCAGCGGCCAGTAGGGGTCGCGCAGCAGCTCGCGGGCGAGCAGCACCGCGTCCGCATGGCCCGTGCTGATGATCTGCTCGGCCTGAGCGGGTGAGGTGATGAGGCCGACGGCGCCGGTCAGGATGTCCGCGTCCCGCCTGATCTGCGCCGCGAATGGCGTCTGGAAGCCGGGCGCGACTGGGATCGCCGCCACCGCCACGTTCCCACCGGACGAGCAGTCGATGAAGTCCACGCCGAGCGGCCGCAGCGCTCGCGCCAGCGCCACCGAATCCTCGATGTTCCATCCGCCCTCGACCCACTCTATGGCGGAGATGCGCACGAACAGCGGCAGCCGCTCGGGCCACACCGATCGCGCCGCCGTCACCACCTCGCGCAACAGTCGCGTCCGGTTGTCGAACGTGCCGCCGTAGGCGTCTTCGCGCTTGTTCGTGAGCGGCGACAGGAACTCATTGATCAGGTAGCCGTGGGCGGCGTGGATTTCGATGACCTGGAAACCGGCATCGAGCGCGCGGCGCGCGGCGCGCGCGAACGCGTCAACAACCTCCCGGATGCCTGCCAGGGTCAGCGCCTGCGGCAGGGGAAAGCCGTCAGCAAAGCGCAGCGCACTTGGTGCAACCACGTTCGTCCATCCCCCCTCGCTCTCAGGCACCATGCCGGCGCCGTCCCACGGGCGGTACGTGCTCGCCTTGCGCCCCGCGTGCGCCAGCTGCATCCCGGCGACGCTGCCCTGACCGTGAATGAAGCGGGCAATCGCGGCCAGGCGCTCGACGTGGTCGTCGCGCCAGATGCCGAGGTCCTGCGGCGAGATGCGCCCTTCGGGCACGACGGCGGTGGCTTCGGTCAGCACCAGCCCCGCGCCTCCCGCAGCACGACTGCCCAGGTGGACGAGGTGCCAGTCGTTGGCGAAGCCGTCGACGCTCGAGTACTCGCACATCGGCGAGACCATCACGCGGTTGGGCAGGGTGAGCGACCGAATCGTGAGGGGATCGAAGAGGTGGGCCATGCCCCCGATCCTACACGCCCGGAGGCGCGGCTAGCGCGCCATCGCGGGCTGGGGCGCGGACGCCGGGCCTGGAGCCGATGGGCGCCGTTCGCCAATCTGTTGCCGCCACATGGCGTAGTACAGCCCCTTCTGGGCGAGCAGTGCCTCGTGCGAGCCCGACTCGACGATGCACCCGCGCTCGAGCACGTAGATCGGGTTGGCGTGCATGATGGTCGAGAGCCGGTGCGCGATCATGATCGTGATGACGTCGCGCCGGGCGGCGACATCGCGAATGGTGGCGCCGATCTCCTCTTCGGTGAGCGAGTCGAGTGACGAGGTCGCTTCGTCGAAGACCAGCAGATGCGGACGCCGCAGCAGCGCACGAGCGATCGAGAGTCGCTGCTTCTCGCCACCTGACACCTTCACGCCCCCTTCGCCGATCACGGTGTCGAGGCCGTGTTCCGCTCGGGCGAGCAGGCTGTCGCACGAGGCGTGGCGCAGCATGTCGAGGCAGTCGGCGTCGGTCGCGTTCGGGCTGACGAAGAGCAGGTTCTCGCGGATGGTGCCCGAGAACAGCTGCGTGTCCTGGGTGACGAAGCCGATACGCTCGCGCAGCTCGTCGAGGTTCACGGTGGAGGCCGAGTGTCCGTTGTAGAGGATGTCACCGGATTGCGGGTGATAGAGCCCCACGAGGAGCTTCACCAGCGTCGTCTTGCCCGCGCCGGACGGTCCCACGAAGGCGATGGTGTCGCCCCGCTGCGCCGAGAACGAGATATCAGTCAGCGCAGGCGAGGTGGCCGACTGGTGGCGGAAGCTGACGTCGGCAAACGCGAGACGATGCAGCTCGGGCAGCGGCACCGGGTTCTGCGGGCGCGGCTCCTTCGGGATGTCGAGGATGTCCTGGAAGTTCTTCAGCGACACCTCGGTCTCCCGGTAGATGTTGATGATGTTTCCCAGCTCCTGCAGCGGGCCGAAGATGAAGAACGAGTAAATGAAGAGCGAGAAGAACTGGCCGATCGTGATCTGCTGCGCGTAGATCAGATACAGCATCAGGAACATGATCGTCGTGCGGAGCAGGTTGACGCAGGTGCCCTGGATGAAGCTCAGGCTGCGGATGTAGCGCACCTTCTTCAGTTCGAGCTGCAGGATCTTGCCGGTCGTGGCGTTGAGGCGCGCAATCTCCTGCTGCGCCAGGCCGAGGCTCTTTACCAGCTCGATATTGCGCAGCGACTCGGTGGTCGCGCCCGCAAGCGCGGTCGTCTCGGCGACGATCACCTTCTGGATGACCTTGATCTTGCGGCTCAGCACGGAGCTGAGCACCCCCAGCACCGGCACGGTCAGGAAGTAGACGGGCGCAATCAGCCAATGGACGCTGAAGGCATAGACCATCACGAAGATGATCCCGACGAGGGACGTGAAGAGGATGTTGATCGAGGCAGAAATCAGCTTCTCGACGTCGGTGCGCACCTTCTGCAGCTTGCCGAGCGTCTCACCGCTCCGCTGGTCCTCAAACACCGAATAGGGAAGTTCCAGCGAGTGGCGGATGCCGTCGGAGTAGATCTCCGCGCCCAGACGCTGCGTGATGACGTTGATGAAGTAGTCCTGGAAATTCTTCGCCACCCGCGACACGAAGGCCACGCCCACGGCCGCCGCGAGCAGCAGGCTGACGCCGCGGAAGAACGCTCCGGTGGAGTACTGCGTGTATTTCGTGGCGTATTCGTCGATCACGTGCCGGAAGATGAGCGGGTCCAGGAGCGAAAATACCTGGTTAATCGCGGCCAGCAGGAGGGCGAGGGCGACCAGTCGCCAGTAAGATCGGAGATAGGCAATCAGTAGATGCATCGTCTGGGTTCCCCGTTGAGTATGCGCCATGCCCCCGCTGGAGGTGAATGGCCCATGAAACGTCCAGGAGGGATCAGGCGTATTGCCCAGTGTTCAATCGGCGTACCCGCTCAATAGACATGGTCGTTCAATGACAATGGTTCGCTCGCGACGTCCCCTCTGGCTGGTTCTCGCTCCCGTGCTCCTGACGATGGCTTGCCGCGGCAACGCCGCCAGGCCTGAGGCCGCTGCAGCGCCGGCCCCGGCCACGCGAACCGTCGATGCGACGACGGCGGTGGCCGTCGAGCGTCCCATTTCCCGCTTTGTCGCCGTGTCGGGCACCCTCGCCGCGCAGGAGCAGGCTGACGTGGCCGCCGAGATTGCGGGGCGCGTCATCGCCACCCCGGTGGAGCGCGGCACGCGTGTCGGCGCCGGCGGCGCGCTGGTGCAAATTGCCGATACCGAAGTGCAGGCGCAGGTTGATGAGGCCGCTGCCAACGCGGCGCAGATCGAGGCGCGTCTCGGGGTGGCCGGCGGCGCCACGTTCGACGTCGAGCGCGTCCCGGAAGTGGCCAATGCGCGCGCCTCGTCCGAGCTCGCGCAGGCCGAGTTTGCCCGCGCCCGCATGCTGGTCGAGAAGAAGCTTCTGGCGCAGGCGGACTTCGACCGGAGCCGCGCGCAGGCCGAGGCGAGCGGGCGTCAGTACGAGATCGCGCGCAACGGCTCAGAGCAGCAGTATCAGTCGCTGCTGGCCGCCCGGGCGCGACTGGCGCTGGCGCGGAAAGCCCTGGCCGACACCATCGTGCGCGCGCCCTTCGACGGGGTCGTCGATCAGCGGCTCGTGTCGATCGGCGATTACGTCACCCGCGGTACGAAGGTCGCCTCGGTGATGCGGATCTCTCCGATGCGCGTGGAGCTCACCGTGCCGGGACAGTACATCTCCGCGATCGCAGCCGGGCGCTCGGTGTCGCTCGAGGTCGACGCGTATCCGGGCCGCACCTTCACCGGGCGGATCCGCTTCGTGTCACCCGCCGTCAAGGCCGACTCGCGCGCGTTCATCATCGAGGCGATCGTCCCCAACGACTCGGGTGAGCTGAAGCCCGGGCTCTTCGCCACGGCCAGGATTGAACAGGCCTCGCAGACGCCGGCGGTGCTCGTGCCGTACGTGGCCGTCCGCACCGACGCCGGCACCGCACGCGTGTTCGTCGTGACGTCGGCGGGTGCCGCGGAGGAGCGCATCGTCACCACCGGCGAACGGGTGGGCGATCTGGTTGAAATCACTAGCGGCATCAAGGCCGGGGACGCCGTCGCCACGAGTAACGTCCTGCAGCTCGCCGACGGCATGCGCATTGCGGGGAAGAGGTAACCAGCCATGCAGTGGCTTGCCGCGCTCTGCGTCCGTCGGCCCGTCTTCGCGTCCGTCCTGATCCTCGCGCTCAGCGTGATTGGCGTCTTCTCCTTCACCCAGCTCGGCATCGATCAGTTCCCGGCGGTGGATTTCCCGACGGTCGTCGTGACGACGCGCCTGCCCGGCGCCGCACCCGAGCAGGTGGAAAGCGAGGTCACCGACAAGGTCGAGGAAGCGGTCAACACCATCAGCGGGATCGACACGCTCACCTCCACGTCGTCGGAGGGGGTCTCGCAGGTCGTCGTCAACTTCAAGCTCGAGAAGAACGCGGACATCGCCACGCAGGAAGTGCGGGACAAGGTGAACCGCATTCTGCCGCTGCTGCCGCGGACGATCACGCAGCCGACAGTGGAAAAGCGCGATCCCGACGCGCAGCCCGTGCTGACCGTGGCGCTGACGGCCGACAAGCCCCTGCGCGACATCACGGAGTACGCGGACAAAGTGCTGCGCCGGCAGCTCGAGAGCGCGGATGGCGTGGGGCAGGTTCTGGTGACAGGTGGCCGCCAGCGCCAGATCAACGTCACGCTCAGCGCGGAACGCCTGCGCGCGCACGGTCTGACCGTCAACGACGTGGCGCGGGCCCTGCAGGCGCAGAACAGTGACGTGCCGGGCGGCCGCGTCGAGCAGGGCGCGCAGTCGATCACGATGCGCACGCGCGGGCGCGTGGAGTCGCCGGCCGAGTTCGGCGAGATTGTGGTCCGCGAGGTCGGGGGCCATCCGGTGCTGGTGCGCGACGTGGCGCGCATCGAGGACGGCATGGCCGACGCCGGGACCCTGGCCAACGTGAACGGCGTGCCCACGGTGCTCCTGCAGATCCGGAAGCAGTCCGGCATGAACACCGTGGCCATCGTCACTGGTGTCAAGGAACGGCTCACCGAGCTCGGGCGGACACTGCCCGCCGGCTACCAGCTCCGCCTGGTTCGCGACCAGGGAGAGTTCATCGAGGCGTCGATCAAGAGCGTCGAGGAGCATCTGGTGGTCGGCTCCGTGCTGGCCGCGCTGGTGGTGCTCCTGTTTCTGGGGAATCTCCGCTCGACCATCATCGCGGCGATTTCAATTCCCACGTCGATCGTGGCCACATTCGGCCTCATCCGCTACATGGGCTTCACGCTCAACATGCTGACGATGCTGGCGCTCACGCTCGCGGTCGGCATCGTCATCGACGATGCGATCGTGGTGCTGGAGAACATCTACCGCTTCATCGAAGAGAAGGGGATGCCGCCGGCCCAGGCCGCCGTCGAGGCGACCAAGGAGATTGGACTGGCCGTGCTGGCCACGACGCTCTCGCTCGTGGCCATCTTCGTGCCGGTCGGGTTCATGAGCGGCATGGTCGGCCGCTTCATGCAGAGCTTCGGCCTGACCATGGCCTTCGCCATCATGGTGTCGCTGCTCGTGAGCTTTACGCTCACGCCGATGATGTGCGCGCGCTGGCTGAAGCCGAGAGCCGTGCGCCGTGACGAGGATCCGCACGCGCACGACTCGAAGCATTCCCGGCTCTTTGCTCCAATGGATCGCGGCTACGGGCGCCTGCTGCACTGGTCGATGGCGCACCGCGGCATCGTGTCCACGGTGGCCGTGCTGGTGTTTCTGTCGAGCGTGCCGCTCATGCGGCTCGTCAATGTGAACTTCCTCACGCAGGACGATCAGTCCGGCTTCGACATCACCCTGCGCGCACCGGAGGGCACGAGCCTCGAGGCGACGCAGTTGCTGGCCCGGCGCGTGACGACGGCCATCGGCCGGCTCCCGGAGGTCGCGTACTCGCTGGTGACGGTAGCGGGCGACACGGCCGGCACGTCGAACAGCGCCACGCTGTTCGTCAAGCTGACGCCGATCGAGGCGCGCGGTCGCGACCAGTTCGCCGTCATGGCGCAGGTGCGCGACGATGTCCTGGTGCCGCTTGCGGCGCAGGGTGTACGCACCAGCGTGGGCGGTAGCGGCGGCCCGGGCGGCGGTGGCATTCAGTACGTGCTGCAGGGACCGGAGGTCACCGAGCTCGGTCGGTACAGCCAGTTGCTGCTGGCGAAGGTGAAGGCCATCCCCGGCGTCGTGGACGCGGATACGACGCTGAACTCAGGGAAGCCCGAGTTGTCGGTGCGCATGGACCGGCCGAAGGCCGCTGATCTGGGCGTGCCGCTCGGCGAGGCCGCTGATGCGCTGCGGCTGCTGGTCGGAGGCGATGCGGTCACGACCTACAACGAGGGCGGGGAGCAGTACGAGGTGCACGTCCGCGCGGAAGCGGACGATCGCAGTTCCCAGTCGGCAATCGGCCAGCTCCCGGTGCCCTCGTCACGGCTCGGGATGGTGGCGCTCGAGAATGTCGCCACCTTCACGAGCGGTGAGGCGGCGTCCGACATCAGGCGCCTGTCGCGTCAGCGGCAGGTGACGGTGACCGCGAACCTCCTGCCGGGCACGTCGCAGGGCGCGGTGCAGAATCAGATCGCCGCCGCGGCCGCCACGATCAACATGAGTCCGGACTACCGCGGCGGGTTCAGCGGTCAGTCGCGCGAGCTCGCGCGCACGGCCACGGCGTTTCTCACCGCGTTCGCGCTCTCGCTCATTTTCATGTACCTCGTGCTCGCGGCGCAGTTCGAATCCTGGATCCACCCGGTCACGATTCTGCTGTCGCTCCCGTTGACGCTGCCGTTCGCGCTGCTCTCGCTCATCATCTTCCGGCAGTCGCTCAACGTCTTCTCCGCGCTCGGCCTCCTCGTGCTCTTCGGCGTCGTCAAGAAGAACTCGATTCTGCAGATCGATCACGCCAATCAGCTGAAAGAGGCGGGGATGAGCACGCATGACGCCATCATCCAGGCCTGCCGGGACCGGCTGCGGCCGATTCTGATGACGACGCTCGCGTTTGTCGCCGGGATGGTGCCGCTCGTGGTGACGAGCGGCGTAGGGTCGGCGACGAACCATTCGATCGGCTGGGTGGTCATTGGCGGACAGACGCTCGTCCTGCTGCTGACGCTTGTGGTGACGCCGGTGACCTATACGTTGTTCGACGAGCTGCGCGGAAAGCGCTTCCTGGCCCGAGGATTCCAGTGGTTCCGGTCCAAGGCGGCGGCGGGCCAGCCGGTTACCCCGCTCTAGCTGGGTGGGGTTCGCTTCCTGCCGGTGACGCCGGAGAGGCGGCTCTTGAGGTGTCCGCCCTCGTTCTCCCAGGTCGTTTCCGCAGGACCGCACACCTCGGATGCAGGCGTGGTCGACCGCGTCATAGTGATGGGATCGAGGGCTCGGTCCAGTGCGGCCTCGACCATCAACCCTCGTGACAGGACCACCGCGCGCAGCGAAGCCCCTGAGGCCAGGGCGTCCTTCGCAACGTCCGCCGCCACGTCATAACCGAGGGTCGGCGTCAGGGCCGTCACCAGCATCAGCGAACGCGTCGTCAGTTCCTCGCAGCGTTCGGCGTCGGCCTCAAGTCCCACAAGACATTTCTCCGTGAATGCGCGGGCTCCATTGGCCAGGCAGCGGATGGATTCATGCAGCGCATGCGCCATCACGGGCAACGTCGCATTGAGCTCAAGGTGTCCCTCCCGGCCGCAGGCGGTGACGGCGTGTGTGAGCGCCTGCACGTACAGACCCACCTGCACCAGCATCTCGCTCATCACCGGGTTGACCTTGCCCGGCATGATCGAGGAGCCGGGCTGCGTGGCCGGCAGACGCAGTTCCGCGAGACCTGCGCGAGGACCCGAGGCGAGCAGGCGGATATCGTTGGCTACCTTGGTCAGGCTCGCCGCCACAGCCGCCAGGTGTCCGGCGACTTCCACGCAATCATCGCGCGAGCCCTGGGCCTCGAAGTGGTTGCGTGCCTCGTGGAAGGGGAAGCCCGTTTCGTCAGCGAGTACCCGGCACACGCGAGTGCCGAATTCCGGAGGTGCGTTGATTCCGGTGCCCACGGCCGTCCCGCCGATGGCGAGCTCGGCCAGCACAGCGGTGGCGCGCTCCACGCGCGAACCGGCTTTCCGGAGCTGTGCGGCATAGCCGGAAAATTCCTGGCCCAGCGTGAGGGGCGTGGCGTCCATCAGATGGGTGCGGCCGATCTTCACGATGCCGGCAAACTCGACGGACTTCGCTTCCAGAGTCGAGGCCATGGCGGCCAGTGCGGGAGCCAGATCGGCACGCAGCACCTGCACCACGCTGATGTGCAGGGCGCTCGGGATGACATCGTTCGACGACTGGCTGAGATTGACGTCGTCATTAGGGTGCAGCTCGGGAGCCGCGCCAGCGGCGCTCACGGCGAGCTGCGCGGCGCGGGCGACGATCACTTCATTCGCGTTCGTGTTGGTCGAGGTGGCGGAACCTGACTGAAAGACATCGACGGGGAACTGGGCGAGATGCAGGCCGTCGGCGATCTCGCGGGCCGCGCGCTGGATGAGCCGGCTCTTCTCCGGGGTGAGCCGTCCCAGGTCCTCGTTCACCGTGGCCGCCGCGAGCTTGATGAGTCCCAGCGCTCTGATCAAGGCGGCCGGCATGGTGTATCCGCTGATCGGGAAGTTGCGGACGGCGCGCTCGGTGGACGCGCCCCAGAGCGCATCGTCCGGAACGGGCATGTCACCCATCGAGTCCGTGGTGATGCGCATGGTGTCAGCCGTGCCGGGTTGTGGCATCGAGCCTGGTGAAGTCAATGAAGCCGCGCTCGACGTTCACCGACCGCAGTTGCACACGGATCCGGTCGCCCACATCCAGGCCCGCGAACCCGCCCACGACCCGTCCCTCGACCGGGATCGTCAGCAGTCTGGCCCACGTGCCCTTGTCGGACGCTCCGGTCACCAGAGCGTCAAACTGTTCACCAAGCCTCGACTCCAGGAGCATTGCCGCCGCGGCCTTGCCGACCAGGCGCTCGACCTTGTTCGCGGCATCCGCCGCCTCCGTCACATGTTTCGCCAGCACGTCGAGCTCGGGGTAGCTGTACGGGGCGGGACGGCCCGCGATGGCCGCTTTCAGCAGACGCTGCGTGATGAGATCCGGGTATCGGCGATTCGGCGCCGTGGAATGGGTGTAGTCCTTGACCGCAAGCCCGAAGTGCCCAGGCGCTGCGGCGCCGGGCTGCTCCGCCACGTACTCGCCCGCGCCGAGGAGCTTGATGACCGCCAGCGAGAGGTCGGGGAAGCGAGCCTCGTCGGCC
>CANJYC010000051.1 GCA_947478985.1 Acidobacteriota bacterium
AGAGAACGCTCGGGATGTCCTCCGGCCGCCTGGAGCTGTCGGCGCATCTCGCGTTCGAGCCTTCCGCATCGATCAACTGGGTGGACATCCCGTGGGGCACCTTCAGGACGAACGTCGTGGCGAACCGGACAACGTTCACCGTCACGCCGCGGATGTTCCTGAGCTCGTTGATTCAGTACAGCTCGAGCGCTCACGCGCTCAGCACGAACACCCGATTCCGGTGGGAGTACACGCCGGGCAGTGAACTCTTCGTCGTCTACACCGACGGGCGGGACACCGATATCACCGCAAAGAACGGACTCCCCCAGCTCACGAACCGCGCCTTCATCGTCAAGATGAACAAGCTGTTCCGGTTCTGACCTTCCACGGGCGCGCGAACCGATGCGGCATCGTGCCTGGCGTGCGGGACTCCTGCTGGCTGTGGCCCTGCTCAGCTGGGGCTCCGCTATTTACGTTCTGCGCCTGCACCTCCTCATAGGACCAGCCCGGCAACCGATCAACATCCGCTGGGCGTCCGGCACGGACGATGCCGCCAGGCAGACGGCTGAAACGGCGCTGAACCTCGGCAACGGCGAGGAACGGGCACCGGGCACGTGGAGCTATCACCTGCAGGACCACTCGCAGGACACGGTCCGGCAGATCGTCACGCACCCCTTGGTGGCGGACACGTTTCACATCAACCGGCAGGCGTTCCGCATCGTGATCGATGCTCCGGATCGCCCGCTCTGGCTCAGGCGCCTGCTGCAATTGGATCTGGGCCCCGCGTATGCGCTGACTGCATTGGCGATAGGTCTCGTGGCGGTCGGGCTCGCCCGCCGGGAACTGGCGATCGGCGTGACCGTCATTCGCGGCCTCGCCGGGGTGGAACCTTCCATCGCGCTGGCACTGCTCTGCCTCGGCTTCGTGCTCGTGCGCTTCTACGACATCGGACAGGGCGTCGACGAGAACATGCACTTCGACCAGATCGCCAGGCTGGCACGAGGCGACTGGACACTGAATTCCGGCCTCACGATGGTGCCCGGCTTTCACGCTCTGGTTGCCGCTCTGGTCTGGGCAGGTGGCGGCGCCACTGAATCCTCCGTCCGATTCGTGGTGTTTCTGATCTCGGTGTCGACCGTGGGTGCATTCCATGCGCTTGCCCGCATGCTGCAGCCCGAAGAGGCCGGAACGCGGACCCTGCAGTTCACCATCTTGCCGATCCTGTTTCCCCAGTTCTTCCTCATCTACACCGACGTCACCTCGCTCCTGATCGTGCTGTTGATGTTCGGGGCAACAGTCCGAAGCCGTTACTGGCTTGCCGGCGCCCTGGGGTTGCTGTCCTGCCTGGTGCGACAGGACAACGTGATTTGGGTGACGTTTGCCGTGTGCTGGTCCTATCTGCGCGATCAGGGTTGGACGTGGCCCCCACTGTCGCAGTTGCTGACCCGCTACTGGACCTTCTTCGGGACGAGCGTGGCATTCCTGCTGTTTGTTGTGGCCAACGGAGGCCAGGTCGCACTTGGTTACGATGCCGCGTCGCACCCCTTGGGGGCCGTCCATTTCACCAACATCTTTTTCCTGCTGTTCCTCTCGTGCTTTCTGTTCCTGCCCCTCTGGTGGGGACACCGGCGCGACGTGCTGGCGCTCCTGCGGAACTGGCGGACGTGGCTCGCTCTGCCGGTCCTGTTCGTCGTCTTCTGGGTGGGATTCGTCAACGACCATCCGCACAATAACGAGCGGGGCGATTACTTTTTGTCCAATGCAATCCTGATGCTGTTCTCATCAACTGCGGGGCTCAAGCTGCTGTTCTTTGTCCCCGTCGCGGTCGCGGCGCTCTGCATGGCTGCCGTGCCGATGAACATGCCCTGGCGCCTGCTCTTTCCGTTCACGACGATCTTCCTCCTCCCGGAGTGGCTTGTCGTGCCGCGCTACTACCTCATCCCTCTCTCTCTGTTCCTGCTGGCGCGCACGCCTGTCACCATATGGAGTGAGCGGGCGCAGACGATCCTGTTCCTCGCGGGAAGCACAGGCGTGTTTCTGATGATCGAGTGGAAGTGGGGGTGGCTGTAGTGCCACGTCTGCAATGGCTTGTCGGCCGGAAGCGATATGCCGGGATACTCGTGTTCGTGGTCGCCCTGCTCCTTCAGTTCGCGTTGCAACGGGCGGCGCAACCGTACGCGATTGACGGCTACCGTTTTCAGCAGTGGTCGTCGGAGACCATGATGCAGACGGTCTCGATTGCGGATCTCCGGGACGCACCGGTCGAGAGCCTCTTAAACCTTCACATCCAGCCGCCTGGCCTGGACGCCGTCCGGGCCCTGCTCGTGCACCTCTGGCCCACCGACGAGATTCACAGTGCCCTCAGACACGTCGACCTGTCGCTTTACGACCTCTGGGCCCTCGCATACGCCGGTTGCGGGGTGCTCGCCTTCCTGTGGCTCGACCAGTTGACGCAAGCGCGCACGTTCGCACTGGTGACCGCACTCCTGCTTCTGCTGCATCCGGCGATGATCTTTTTCGCGACGCTGCTCGACACGACGATCGTGACCGCGGTGCTCGTCCTCTGGATGTATTACAGCCTGTGGCGCATCGCCCGGCGGAGCGACGGGGAGAACCGCCAGGGGCACGGATCGATGGCGGCGCTCACCACGGCGGTCGTGCTGCTCTTTCTCTTCCGGTCAGCGTTCCAATGGCCGGCGATCATCGTCATCGGCACGTCCCTGTATCTGCTGCGAGTCCCGTGGCGACGGCTCGCCTGGTTCCTGGCTGTCACGGGGAGCGTGTACGGACTGTACACAGCCAAGCAATATACCCAGTTCGGCGTCCTGGGCACCTCGTCGTTCACTGGGATCAACCTGGTGCGCTCGGCGGGCATCCGGAAGGATGCCTATCCCTACCCCATCGATCTGGAGTCCGCCCCGCCACGCCCGCTGCCGTCCGTGCTGACCCGGCAACGCAAGATTGACGGCACGGTGAACTACAACAACTTTCACTATCTCGACTTCAACGCCCGCCTGACGCGAGACTATGCGCATTACGTGCGCACCTTTCCGGTGCGTGCGCTCCTCGGTTCCTATGCCGAGAATCTGGGGTACTACTTCGATCCGTCGAGCCTCTATTCCGAACACGTCATCGTCGATCGCCTGCCGTGGCGAGGAATGTACGACAGGCTCTTCTCAGGGCCGCTGCTCATCGGGCTGTTGGGCGTTGCCGTGGGCATTGCGGTGACGCGAGGGGCCGGCCAACGATCAACGGCCTACATGCTCGCACTCGCCCTGCCAGCGCTGTATGTGGTGTTTGTGACGGTGGTGTTCGAGAAGGGTGAGAACGCGCGGTTCAAGTTCTTCCTTGAGCCGGTCTATTTCGTCTTCATCGCGTCGCAACTGCATGTCGCCTGGCGGCGCATCAGCCCGGTCGAACGGCCCGAATCACATCCTCGGTAAACACGCCATCGACCAGCCGGAACGCGCGGATAGCCAGAGGCGCATCATTCGATACCGGCCCGGCGATGAGGAACCAGAAGTTCGCGAACCCTTCAGCCAGGTCCGTCGCCGAGGGAACCGGCTCGCTTCGCGGGTGGGAATGATAGGCCCCGACAACGCTGACGTCGCCGCGCTCACGGCAGGCCTTGACCTGGGCGAAATAGTCGGCGGGGGCGATTTCGTAGCGGCGGATGCCGTCCACCGAGACGTTTTCAAGCGGCACCGCTTCGACAATCTCCGCGACGCTGCCGAGCAGCAGGCCGCAACACTCACGTGGCTGCTCCATTCGCGCATGTGCCACGATGGTCTCGAGTGCTGTGGTGCGGATCTCAGGCAGTGTCGACCTCGACACGCATGCGTCAGACCTGCTCGCGCGTCGTCATCAGCGCGGCACGCCAGCGCGCCGCGTCCTCGAAAATCACTGTGAGCGCATCCCCGCGTTGCAGATCGGCACGTAACTCCGTCAGGCGTGCGATGAGTCCGTCGAGCGCCTCTCCCACGGCATCGGCATTGGTGGCGCAGATATCGCGCCAGACGCTCGCCGGGCTCGACGCCAGACGCGTGCTGTCGATCAGCCCCTGCCCGGCATGGACCAGGCCACGCTCGGTCGCGGCGTGTCCGACAACCTCCATCAGGGCGCTCACCGCCAGTTGAGGCAGATGACTCAGGTACGCAAGCAGGCGATCGTGTTCGGCCGCGGGCATCGTGCTGGGCGTGGCGCCGAAGCCGCGCACGAAGTTGAAGAGCCGGGAGGTCGCGTTGGCCGGCGTATGCTCGTCAGGTGTGAAGATCCAGGGGCGCCGAGAAAACAGCCCGGCCGTCGCGAACTCGAAGCCACCCCGCGCACCGCCGCCGAGCGGATGGCCCCCGACGAAGGTCGCACCCGCTCCTAGCGCCCGCGCGGCGTCAACGATGGAGCGTTTGGTGCCGCCGACATCGGTGATGATGGCCGCCGGGGCCGCATGTGCAATGACCTCCCGCAGCAGCTCGACGTTCTGCCGCACAGGTGCCGCCAGCACCACGAGATCGGCGCCGGCCACGGCGGAGATGTCCCTGCCTGCGGCATGAATGGCCCGTCGCGCCATGGCCTCGTCGAGGACAGCCGCGCGATCGATCCCGACAATGTGCACGGAGGGCCACGCCTTGCGCACGGCGAAGGCCATGGAGCCGCCGATCAGGCCCAGCCCGACGATGGCTATTCTGCTAAACGGGGGTTCTGACGACATCGGTCACGGCTCATCGCCCCGCCTACCGCGCCCACCCGCGGCGCGCGACCGATTCCAGGCAGATGCTGCGGCCGATGGCCGGTGCGATGATCCGCAGTTCCGCCATCAGACGGTCGAACTGTGCCGGGAACATCGACTGCGCACCGTCGCTCCACGCCTTGTCGGGGTCGTTGTGCACTTCGATGATCAGGCCATCCGCACCTGCCGCCACCGCGGCACGCGCCAGCTGCGCCACCATGTCACGGCGTCCGGCACCGTGGCTCGGATCGGCAATCACCGGCAGATGGCTCAGCTTCTTGACGACCGGGATCGCCGAGATATCGAACGTGTTGCGCGTGGCCGTCTCAAAGGTGCGGATGCCGCGCTCGCAGAGGATCACGTCGTTGTTGCCGCCCGCCAGGATGTACTCGGCCGACAGGAGCCACTCCTCGATCGTCGCCATCAGGCCGCGCTTGAGCAGCACCGGCTTCTTCGCATAGCCGAGTTCGCGCAGCAGCGTGTAGTTCTGCATGTTGCGCGCGCCCACCTGGAAGATGTCGCAGTACTTGGCGATGAGCTCGATCTGACTGACGTCCATCACCTCTGAGACGAGCTTGAGGTTGTGGGCATCGGCGGCGGTGCGCAGCATCTGCAGCCCCTTCTCGCCGTGGCCCTGGAAGCTGTAAGGGGAGCTACGGGGCTTGAACGCGCCGCCACGGAAGATCTTGGCGCCGGCGTGCTTCACGGCCGCGGCTGCCGCGAGGCACTGCTCCTCCGTTTCCGCGGAGCAGGGTCCGGCCATGACGATGACCTCGTCGCCGCCGATGCGCACATCGTCGATCTGGACGATGGTGTTTTCCGGCCGGTACGAGCGGCTGGCGCGCTTGTACGGCTCGGAGATCCGGAGCACCTCGTGCACACCGTCGAGAATCTCGATCATCTCTTTGTCGACCTTGCCGGCGCCGACTACGCCGAGCACCGTCCGGGTCGCGCCCGACGACCGGTGCACGTCCATCCCCAGCTCGATGAGCCGCGAGATCACTGAATCGACCTGCGCCTCGGTGGCGCGTTCCTGCATGACTACGACCATGACCTTATTCTCCGTCCCGGCTCTCGCCGTCTCGCAATGATCCTGCGGCCCGCTCCGCTCGGCGCGCCTCGTCGATAATCCGTTCGAAGATTCGCACCACGGCGTCGGAGGTCAGCGGACCCGACAGGTCCGACGCCGACTGCCGCACGCCTGACAGCACCTGCGCCTCACGTTCCGGCTGGTACACGGGCAGCCCGGCCTCGTGTTTGAGCCGCCCCACTTCGACGGCACAGGCGACCCGCACGTTCAGCAGGCGAATCAGCTGCTCATCGATCACGTCGATGCGACCGCGCAGCTCCTCGATACTCATGACTTCAGCCAACGGACATACTCCTCTACCCGTCTATCCAGGTCGTTACTCGCGCCGGCCTCGGCGATGACGTTAACCAGCGCGCTCCCGACCACGGCGGCGTCGGCCCAGCGGCCGACCTCGCGCACATGTTCCGGCTTGGAAATGCCGAACCCAAGAGCCACCGGCAGGCTGCTGACAGCCCGAATGCGCCGGACCATCTCCTCTGCCCCATCAGCGACCGCATCGCGGGCCCCGGTCACACCCAGGCGTGAGATGGCGTACAGAAACCCACTGCCCAGCGCCGCCGCCTTCCTGAGCCTGAGGTCCGTGGTCGTCGGGCTGAGCAGAAGGATTGTATCAATCCCGCGCGCTGCCAGGAGTCCTCTGAACTCCTCGGCCTCCTCGATTGGGAGGTCCAGGATCAGCACCCCATCCACCCCCGCATCACGGGCCTGGTCGGCAAAACGCTCCGCGCCGAACCGCAGCACCGGATTGGCGTAGCTGAAAATGACGATGGGGGCCTTCACATCCGCCCGGACCGAGGCCACCATATCCAGCACCCCGCGCAGCGTCGTACCGGAGGCCAGCGCCCGCTCGGTCGCCCTCTGAATGACCGGGCCGTCCGCGAGCGGGTCCGAGAACGGGACCCCCACCTCGAGCACGTCGGCCCCGGCGCGATCGAGGCTGCGCAGGATGCCTGCGGTGCGCGCGAGGTCCGGGTCTCCGGCCGTCACGTAGGTGACCAGGCCCGGCGTCCCCGTGGCCTTGAGCGCGTCGAATGTGCGTGCGATCCGTCCCATTACTGCCCCCCGCCGGTCGCGCGCAGCGCGTCGGTGACGCTCGACACGTCCTTGTCGCCACGCCCAGAGAGGTTGACGAGGATGGTCGTCCCGTCCGCCGCGCTTCTGGCCAGCCGCATGGCGTAGGCCACGGCGTGCGAGGACTCCAGCGCGGGAATGATCCCTTCGTTGCGCGCCAGCGCCTGGAAGCCGTCGAGCGCTTCCGCATCGGTGATGTAGGCGTACTCGGTGCGGCCGATCTCACGCAGCCACGCATGCTCGGGGCCGACGGCCGCGTAGTCGAGTCCGGCCGAGATGGAGTGCGTCGCCTCGATGTTGCCGGCGTCGTCCTGAAGCACGAAGGTGCGCGTCCCCTGAAGCACCCCGGTGCTGCCACCGGCGAACCGCGCCGCGTGACGTCCAGACACGATGGCCTCGCCACCAGCCTCGACGCCAATCAATCGCACGCCCTCATCCTCGATGAACGCGTCGAAGATACCCATGGCATTGCTTCCGCCGCCGACGCAGGCCACGACAATATCGGGCAGGCGTCCGGTCTGTTCGAGAATCTGCCGACGCGCCTCGAGGCCGATGACCGCCTGAAATTCGCGGACCATCAGCGGATAGGGATGCGGGCCGAGCGCCGAGCCCAGCAGATAGTACGTATCCGCCACGTTGGCCACCCAGTCGCGCATGGCCTCGTTGATCGCATCCTTCAAGGTCCGGCTGCCGGATTCAACACCGTGGACCGTGGCCCCGAGCAGCTGCATCCGAACCACGTTGAGAGCCTGACGGCGCATGTCCTCGGTGCCCATGTAGACGCGGCACTCGAGTCCGAGCAGTGCACACGCCGTGGCGCTCGCGACGCCGTGCTGTCCGGCGCCGGTCTCGGCGACCACGCGCCGTTTGCCCATCCGCTTGGCCAGCAGCGCCTGCCCCAGGGCGTTGTTGATCTTGTGCGCACCCGTATGTGTCAGGTCTTCGCGCTTGAGGAAGATCCGTACGCCCGGCTTCGGACTTCGGACTTCCGGAAGTGCGGCTCCGACCAGCCGCGACGTCTCGTACAGCGGCGTGGGCCGTCCGACGTAGTGCGTCAGCAAGCGGTCGAGCTCCGCGCGGAAAGCCGCATCCGCCCTCGCCGCGAAGTAGCCCGCCTCGAGTTCCTCGATTGGGGCCACGAGTGTTTCCGGCACGAACCGCCCGCCGTAGGCACCGAAGTAGCCACGCGCATCCGGGTCGCGGCGGCCGAATTGCGGCCGATTGACGTTGGTCACTGCATTCACCGCATCACCGCTCTTCACAGTCTGCAAAGGCGCTCCGCGCCCGGGCCACGAATCTGGCCACCTTGTCCCCATCCTTGACGCCCGGGGACCGTTCGACCCCGGACGACACATCCACACCGTACGGACGAACGGTCGCGATCGCCTCCGCCACGTTCTCGGGCGTCAGCCCGCCAGCCAGCACGACGCGCCACCGACGTGCCACCTCTCCCGCAAGCACCCAGTCGACGGCCGCACCCGTGCCGCCGCGTCGGACCGGATCGTGCGCGTCGACGAGGAACAGCGTTTCCGCCGGCCACACGCGACAGACCTCCCCGGCCCTGTCGACCGTCACGGACCGCAGCAGCGGTCCGCTCAGCTGCTCAGCAACGGCAGGCGGCTCGTCCCCGTGGAGCTGCACCGTGCTGATGCCGGTCCTGGACACCACGTCACGGATACCGTCGACCGGCTCGTTCACAAACACCCCGACCGTCATCACACCAGGCGGCACGCCTGCGATAATCTCCCGTGCGCGCTCCGGCGACACGTATCGCGGGCTGTTCGGCCAGAAGACAAAGCCGAGCGCCGTTGCGCCCTGTGCAACCGCGTGCTGCGCGTCCTCGGCTCGCGTGATCCCGCACACTTTCACAAAAAAGGGGGCTGGCGTCACACGACACCCGACCCCTTTATTAGGTCGGCGACGGCGGCGGCAGGATCCGGATCGGTCATAAAGCGCTCGCCGATCAGGAACGCGCGATAGCCCGCCGCGGACAGTTGCGCGAGCTCCTCCCGCGTCTTCAAACCACTCTCGCTGACCCCAATCACCGTCTTCGGCATCCGCGCTGCCAGCCGATACGACGCATCCACGTCCACCCGCAGCGTGCGCAGATTCCGGTTGTTGACGCCGATGACCCGTGCTCCTGCGTCCACCGCGCGCGTCAGTTCATCCTCGTCATGCACCTCCACGAGGGCCGCCAGTCCAAGGTCCCACGCGCGACGCTGCAGCCGCTCCAGTTCGGGCTGCTCCAATGCGCCGACAATCAGCAGCACCGCATCCGCACCGGCCGCGCGTGCCTCGAACAACTGGTAGTCGTCGACGATGAAGTCCTTCCGGATGAGCGGCACGCCTACCGCCTCCCGTACGGCGGTGAGATGCTCCAGGGCGCCATCGAAGAAGGTTGGCTCCGTCAGGACCGAGATTGCCGCGGCACCGCCCTGCGCATAGGCCGTCGCGATCCGAACCGGGTCGTACACGGACGCCAGCACCCCCTTGGACGGCGACCGCCGCTTGCACTCGGCGATGACATTGATCCGTCCGGCCATCCCAAGTTCCCGCTCGAAGCGCGCGCCGTCCGGGGACGCCTCGGCGGCCCGGCGTTCAACCGCCGCCTGCGGCTCACGCTCGCGGCGCACGTCAGTCACACGCCTGGTCGCGGCCACGATCGTCAGCAGAAGATCGGGCGCGTTCATGACAGACCGGTCCGATGTGACTCGCGCTCCATCGTCGCGAGGGTGGCTGCCGCGGCGCCGCTGTCGATCGCCCGACCCGCCTGGGCGATCCCGTCCCGTACACTCTCGGCGCGTCCGGCCACGAACAGCGCGGCGCCGGCGTTGAGCAGGACCACGTCGCGCGGAGGACCGCCGCGCCCGTCGAGAATCGCACGCACGATGGCCGCGTTCTCGACGGCGTCGCCACCCTTGAGGTCGGCGGCCGTGGCCTTCGCCAGCCCGAAGTCCGACGGGTGCACGAAGAACGTATTCACCGTTCCCTCGCGACACTCCGACACCTTCGTATAGCCGGTGGTCGACAGCTCGTCTATGCCATCGGCGCCGTGCACGACCCAGGCGCGCGACGACCCCAGCTGCAGCAGTGTCTGCGCGAGCAGCTGCGTCAGCTCGGAGCGCGGCAC
>CANJYC010000052.1 GCA_947478985.1 Acidobacteriota bacterium
GATGCCGTGCTCAGCCTGCCGCACACGCGCACCGGCCGCGCCGCGTCTGGCCGAGACAGCCGGCGCGGCAAAGAGCGGCACGCTGACCGCCAGACCGAACTGGTAGCTCCGGCTGTCGTTGTGCAGGAGCCGCGAGACGGCGTCCTCCTGATACTGAAGGTTCCCGCTGAAGGCGACAGTGGGCTTCAGCTCGGCGGCCGCGAGTGACACGAGTCGCTGCGCCGCTTCACGCTGCTGGCCGAGTGCACGGACATCGGCACGCGTGCTGATCGCAGCCTGCAGCACCGGCCCGGCAGGCAGCGTCGGCAGGTCTTCGAGATTGCCCGAGAGCTGCAGCGGGGCCTCCTGCGGCAGCGACAGCACGGTCCGCAGCGCCTGGTAGGACACCGCCGCCATGCTCCGGGCGCGGATCAGCTTCGCGCGGGCGTTGGCCAGTTCCACCTCGGCGCGCAGCACGTCGAGTCGCGCGGCCGACCCAGCCTGAAAGCGTGCCTGCGCCAGCTCGAGGTGGCGCTCGGCGATGCGGACGCCCTCGTCCATCACGCGTATGCCCTGGTCGTTGGTGAGGGCCGCGTAGAACGTCTCGTACACGCGAAGGGCGAGGGTCTGCCTGGCGCGTTCCATCTCAAGGCGGGTGGCCTCCTGCTCGGCGGTTTGCGCTCCAAATGCGTGCTCCAGCCGCCCCCCGGTGTAGATCGGCTGAGCGATGTCGACTCGCATGACGTGTTCCGGCTGGAAGTTCGCGTGGAACGTCTGCGGGTCCGGGCCGAACACGCCGGCTGGGATCTGCAGGAGCGGAGAGGCGAGCGCGGGCGTATAGAGCACGTTCAGGTGAACCTGCGGGAGATACGCCGCCCGTGCCTCACTCACGCCCGCCTGCTGTTCACGCAGCCGTTCTTCGGCAACTTTGAACTGCTCATTGCGTCCAACGGCCAGCTCGAGCGCCCGTTCGATGGTGAGTGGTCCCGCCACGGCGCCAGGCGCCGCCGGCCTCGCATCCTGCGCGAAGGCACGTGCCACCGAGACGAAGGCACCGACGAGCGCAAGCAGGATGAGCAGCCCGGCCACGCGGACCGCCGTGCGCAGGTGTGCGGGCATCGGCCGCTTCCGCCAGACGCGCAGGCGTTCCAGGGCCCTCTCGAGCAGCAGGTAGGCGACAGGCACCACGACCAGCGTCAGCAGTGTCGAGGTGATCAGTCCGCCAATCGTGGCGATCGAGATCGGTGCGCGGAACTCGCTGCCTTCACCGTGTCCGATGGCGGACGGCACCATGCCGAGCACCATCGCGATCGTCGTCATCATGATGGGGCGCAGCCGCACGGGGCCTGCGGCGAGCAGCGCCTCCCGGACGGGCAGCCCCTCGCGCCGGAGCTGATTCGTGTAGTCGACGAGCAGGATCGCGTTCTTGGTGACCAGGCCCATCAGCATCACGACGCCGATCATGGCCGGCATGCCGATGTGGTTCCCCGTGGCCAGCAGGAGCAGTAGCGCGCCCACAATGGCCAGGGGGAGCGACAGCATGATGATGAACGGCTCGAGGAACGACTCGAACTGCGAGGCGAGCACGATGTAGATGAATGCCACTGCCAGGATCAGCGCCAGGCCCATCGCCGCCGCCGATTCCTGCATCATCTCGACGTCGCCGGCGAAGCCCCATTCGAAGTTAGCCGGCATCTGGACGGTTGCGACCGCCCGTTCCACTTCGGCGGTGATGTCGCCGAGCGCCGCGCCGGCCGCCAGGTCCACGCCGACCTTGGCCTGCCGCCGGCGCTGTTCGCGATCGATGTTGCTCGGCCCGACGGCCGGCGTAAAGGCGACGACGTCTCCGGTGCGCACCACCGACCCTCTCGGCGAATAGAGCGGCGTGCGCAGGATCGCGGCAGAGTCGTTGCGGAACTCCGGTGCCAGTCGTACGCGGATGTCGTGCTCCCGGTCCCCATCGCGGAGCTTGGAGGGGACGATGCCCTCAACCATGCCGCGGAGCTGCATCGCCACGCCACCGACGCTGAATCCGAGGTCAGCGGCCATGGCCCTGTTCACGCGGGCCACGACTTCCGGCTGTCCGCCTTCGAGAGTGCTCGCCACGTCAACGGTTCCGGGAATCGCGCGGACCTTTCGCTCGATCTCGGCGGTCACCCGTTGCAGGTCCCGGAGATTGTCGCCTCGCACGAAGATGTTGATCGGCGGCTGGTAAGGCGTCCCCTGCATGAACTCCGGGTCGGCGACCTTGGCGTCGACAAACGACATGCCGGCCAGTCGCGCACGGGCATCGGCCTTGATCGCGCCGATGCCGCGCGCGCGTTCGAGCTTCTTGGTTGCCTGCACACGAAGCAGTGACGAACGGATCTGCCCATCCACGCCGACCGTGGAGAACACCTGCCGCACCTCGGGAATCGAGGCCATGTTCTTCTCGATCCGCGCGACCGCCGCGACGCTCTCATCAAACGAGGTGCCCGGTGGCAGATCGACGATGACCTGGAACTCGCCGCGGTCCTCGACCGGGACGAACTCGGTGCCCATGACCGAGAGGCTCGTGAGGCTGGTGAGGAAGACCACGGTGGCCACGGCCAGCGTGGACCACGGGTGGCCGAGCGCCCAGCCGAGCACCACGTGGTATTTCCGGTCGAGCGCGTCGTACGCACGTCCCCAGGAGTCAAACATCCGCCCGGCGCGGGTCTTGCGACGTTCCTCGGGCGGGATGAACCGCACGAACCTCGACGAGAGCATCGGGTCGAGGGTGAAGGCGACGAGCAGCGACATCGTGACCGCGAAGGCGATCGTCAGGGCGAACGACTTGAAGAACTGTCCGACCATGCCGGTCATGAAGCCGACCGGGAGGAAGACAGCCAGGATGGTGAAGGTGGTGGCCATCACCGCGAGGCCGATCTCCGAGGTGCCCCGGTGGGCAGCGGTCATCGGGTCGGCGCCGTGCTCCATGTGGCGGTAGATGTTTTCGCGCACCACCACGGCATCGTCGATGAGGATGCCGATGACAAGCGAGAGCGCCATCAGCGTCATCATGTTGAACGTGAAGCCGGCGAGCCACATGAAGAAGAACGTGGCGATGACGGAAGTCGGCAGTGCCAGCGCGCTGATGAGCGTCGACCGCCAGTCGCGCATGAAGAGGAAGATGACGAGCACGGCCATCAGGCCGCCGAAGATGATGTCCTCCCGTACCTGCGCGACGTTGCCCTTGATGAACTCCGCGTCGTCGTGCACCTGGCTGATGCGAAGGGACGGGAATCCGGGCGCCACCCGCGCGAGCGTGGCGTGGACCCGCTCCGAAATCGCCGCGGTGTTGGCGCCCGACTGCTTCTTGATGGAGAACGACACGGCGTCCACACCGTTCAGGCGCGTCGTCGAACGGCGTTCCTCGAAGCCATCGACCACGCGGCCGACGTCGCGGATGCGCACGGTTGATCCGGCAGCGGAGCGGAGGATGACCTGCGCAATTTCTTCCGGTGAGGTGAATTCCCCCTTGGTGCGGAGGGAAATGGTCTGGCCGTTGCGCGTCATCTGTCCGCCGGGGAGATCGAGGTTCTCCGCGCCGAGCGCGTCGGCAACGGCGCTGACCGGCAGCCCGAGCGCCTCGAGCCGGCCCGGATCGAGGTCGACCTGAATTTCACGGATGTCGCCGCCGTTGACCTCGACGGCGGCCACGCCGTCAATCTGCTCGAGCAGCGGCTTGAGGTCGTCCTCGACCTGGCGCCGTGTCAGATCCGAGCGCTGGGACGACCCGACCGCGAAGGTCATGATCGGCAGGGCGGAGACATCGAAGCGGACGATCGTCGGATCCTCGATCTGGACCGGCAGGCGATTACGAATCGCCGCGACCTTCTCGCGCACTTCCGCCGCCGCTGCCTGCGCATCGACTTCGAGGCGCAGTTCGATGCCCACGCGACTGAACCCTTCAGTCGAACGTGACTCGAGGCGCTTCACGCCGTTGATGCCGGCCACGGCGTCCTCGATTGGCCTGGTCACCAGCGTCTCGACTTCCTCGGGCGAGGCGCCGGGATAGACGACCATGATGTTGACGAAGGGAATATTCACGGCAGGGAAGAGGTCGATGCCGAGCCTCGTCATCGATACGATGCCGAGCACCATGAAGCTCAGGATGAACATCGTGGCCAGCACGGGCCGCTTGATGGATGTGTCTGAAATCCACATGGCGATCCTTCAGTTCGCGAAGATGGCGTTGACGCGGGACCCCGCCGACACATCGCGCCGGGCGTCGGCCACGATCGTGTCCCCGGCCTTCAGGCCGGCCGCGATCTGGACGTGCGTGCCGTTGGACAGCCCTTCCTGCACCGGCACTTCGACAATCGTGCCGGAGACCGCGGTCCCGGCTCCGCTCGTCCTGTCGATCCGCAGCGCCACGCGGGTGCTGCCACGCGAGACGACCGCTTCGCGCGGGATGATGACGACCTTCTCCACGCGCTGCAGCGGGATGGTGGCGACGCCATACATGCCGGAGAGCAGTCGCATGTCGGGATTGAGCGTGCGTACTTCCACGGCGAAGTGCCTGTTGCGGGCGTCCACTTCCGGCGCGATCGCCGCGAGTCTGCCCTCGACCACATCGCCCGGACGCGCCTGAACGCTCACGTGCGCCGGCATGCCGACGTGGAGGCGGCCGGCCTCGAGTTCCGAGACGCCCGCCTGCAGCTTCATCACGCGCAGGTCGGCCACGATGATGACCGGTCGGTTGTCACCGGGACTCACGAGGCTCCCTGCGTCGTAGTTGTGCGCCACGACCATGCCATCGATCGGGGACGTGAGCGTGGCGTCCCGCTGCACTTCCTGTGCGCGCCGGAGTGCGGCCTCCACCTGGGCCAGGCTCGCGGCGGCGAGATCGCGCTGGGCAGCGGCCGACCGGCGCGCGGTCTCGGCAGCGTCCAGCCGCTGACGGGGGACGGCCCCCTTCTCGAACAGGTTCTGCGCCCGGTCGTACTCGAGCGAGGCGCTGGCGAACGCGGCAGCGGCCGACTCAATACCAGCGTGGGCGACATTCACGGTCGCCGTCGCCGCGTCGACCTGCGCGTCGATTTCGCGGCGGTCGAGCGTGGCAATCACCTGTCCGGCACGTACCCGGTCGCCGATGTCGACGGTCACCCGGGACAGCGTGCCGGGCAGTTTCGCCATGACGGCCACGCGTGTCTGGGGCACCAGGTTGCCGGAGATCTCCAGCGTTGATTCGAGATCGCCAACAGCCACGGTCAGTGCCGGTACATCCACGCGCTGCTCGGGCGCCGGCGTGGCCGCCGCCGCAGGCGGCTCAGCGGACCGGCAGGCTGTGGTCGTCACCGCCACAAGGGCGACGAGGGCGAGCCCGGAAACGAAGAGACGATGGTGTGACGGTTCGCCATGCATACGGTCTGACCTCTGCGTGATGCTCATGAACGTACGGCCTCCGCGCCAATCCCGCTGCCGGCGTCGAACGCGCATTCCGACGCGATGAAGGTGGTGGCAAGCGTTGGATTCGTGAAGCCCGCGAGAATGGTGTCGAGCAGGTCGTGCGCGAGCGCATCCGGGTTTTCTCCAGGCGCCAGGCGCTGCGCCAGATTGATGCTCGCGACGCCGAGCACGCCGACCCAGAGAACGTGGAGTGCCGCCGCCGGATCGATACGGGACGAGAATTGGCCGCGGTCGATGCACGCGCGGATGTCGCCTTCAGCCGCCGCCGTCACCCGCCGGAAGAACTCGAATCGCTGGAAGTCCTGGCTGAGGTTCGGCACCGACCGGTCGGTGAACATCAGGTCGAAGTACTCCGGGTGGGCCTTCGAGAACTCGTAAAAGGCCCAGAGCCCGGCGCGCAATCGATCGTAGGGATCCTGTTTCTGTTCAAAGGCCTTGACGCCGTACTCGGCGAGCAGGCCGAACCCTTCCTCGGCGAGGGCGAAGAAGATGTCGTCCTTGCTGGGGAAATAGCTGTAGATGGCAGCCGGGCTGTACTCGATGCGCTCGGCGACCTTGCGCATGGAGACGTTCCGGTAGCCTTCACTGATGAAGAGATCGCGGGCCGCGCCGAGGATGGCCTTCCGTGTGGCCCCGCGCTCCCGCTCGTGCCGTTCTTTGATACCCAAGCAGCCTCCGAACGACGATTGTATTTTGAACAGTGTTCATAAGTCTACCGATGTTCGTTATCTCGCCTGCGCTCAGCAGCTGTAATGACGTTCCCGGCCTGTATCTGCCTACCGCGCCGGCTACGCTACACTGTGAAGAATGCCCGCCACGACAGCCGACCGCGTTCCGTCGGCACCCCTCACATATCTGATTTGCGCGTTGGCCCTGGCCATTCCCGGCGGAGGGCATCTCTGGCTGGGACGTCGTCAGAAGGGGCTGATCTTTCTTGTCACGCTGCCGTTGATGTTCGCGGTCGGCCTGTGGCTCGAAGGACGGCTGTTTCCGTTCTCGCTGACTGAGCCGCTGGTGGCGCTGGCCGCTTTTGCTGATGTCGGCATGGGCCTGCCGTACGTGGTGGCCAAGGTGCTGGGTGGCGGTGGCGGCCGGGTCGTCGCGATCACCTATGAGTACGGCAACACGTTCCTGATAGTCGCCGGCCTCCTCAACATGCTCGTCGTGCTCGACGTCTTCGACGTCGCCCAGGGGCGCAAGTGACCACCCACGTCGGATTGATGGCGCTGTTCGCATTCTTCGTATCCATTGTGTTTTCGACCCTGATGCGAGACGAGCCCGTCGAGCAGCTGCGGCTCGGCGGCGCGATGCTCGGCAGCTTTCTGGTGGGTGGCATCCTGGTCGGCTGGCTGCTGTACTTCCTGCCGCTCTAGCGTGGGCCGCACGCTGCGCCTCTGGGGACCGGTCATCGCGGCGATGGCGGTGATCTTCTTCGTGTCCTCACTGTCCGAAGCGCCGCTGCCGGATGGCATGTCCGACAAGTCCGGGCACGGTCTCGGCTACGCGTCCCTGGGCTTCACCGTGGTGCGCGCGGTCGCCGGCGGATTGCCGCGCCGGATCACCTGGCGGATAGCGTTCATCGCGCTGGCGATCTGTATCGGGTACGGGGTCAGCGACGAGTGGCACCAGTCGTTCGTGCCCGGGCGTACTTCTGATATCGCGGATGTCTACGCCGATGCGGCGGGAGCGGGTGTGGCGGCGGCGGTCTGCTGGGCGTGGGGTATACTTTGCTCCCGCCCCGCGTCATCGAGGCGTCCGTCATGACCTTTGAGAACCTCTTGCTCGAACGGGACGGCGCCGTCGTCGTCATCACCATCAACCGTCCCCGTGTTCTCAACGCCCTCAACAACCAGACGCTTGATGACCTGCGCCGAGCGCTGCTCACTTGCGAGTCGGACCGGGCCGTACGGGCGGTCGTCATCACCGGTGCCGGTGACCGGGCCTTTGTCGCGGGAGCTGATATCAGGGAACTGGCGACTGAGAGCCAGGCCCACGGCAAGGCGTACGCACAGCGCGGCCAGCAGGTGCTCGATCTCATCGAGCATCTTGGCAAGCCGGTCGTCGCCGCCATCAACGGCTTTGCGCTCGGTGGCGGCTGTGAGCTGGCCATGGCCTGCACGCTCCGCCTGGCATCTGACACGGCATATTTCGGGCAGCCTGAGATCAACCTCGGCCTCATCCCCGGCTATGCGGGTACGCAGCGGCTTCCGCGGCTGGTTGGCAGAGGGATTGCGCTCGACCTGCTGCTCACGGGACGCCAGATCGCGGCCGATGAAGCGCTGCGGATAGGCCTCGTCAACCGCGTGGTCGCTGCCGGTGCCCTGATGACCGAAGCACGGACGCTGGCCGCGGACCTCGCGCAAAAGGCTCCGATCGCCACGGCGTGCATCCTCGAGGCGGTGCACCGTGGCCTCGAGACGTCGCTCGATGCAGCGCAGGATCTTGAAGCGACGCTCTTTGGTCGCGTGGCGGCAACGGCGGACAGTCGCGAGGGGACGGCGGCGTTTCTCGAGAAACGCGCGCCCGTCTTCATAGGGGAGTAGGCGATGTCCGGGGAACAGGCCACATGATGGAACGATCAGGCACACACGACGCCGCCGGCTGCCGCTTTGCGGTGGTGGTGTCGCGATTCAACGAGGAGATCACCGAAGGGCTGCTGCGCGGCGCGCGGCTCGTGCTCGAGCAGGCCTCGGTGAGCGGCGACGACATCACGCTGATGCGCGTGCCCGGCGCCTTCGAATTGCCGATCGCGGCACTGCATGCAGCCGAGACCGGGCGCTTCGATGCCGTGATCTGTCTCGGGTGCCTGATCAAGGGCGACACAATGCACTTTGAATACATTGCCTCGGCGGCGTCGCATGGGATCATGGATGCCGCCCAGGCGACGGGCGTCCCGATCACATTTGGCCTGTTGACGACGCTCACCGAGGCGCAGGCTGAGGCACGTTCCGGCGACGGGCCGGAGAACAAGGGACGCGAGGCGGCGCTTGCCGCCGTGGAGATGGCGACGCTGTTTCGGGCCATGCACGACGAGGCCGGCGCATGACGGCCCGGGTGGAGCGGCCGGCAGCGGAACGCGGTCCCAAGGAGTCCCGCCACCGCGGACGTGAGAGCGCGGTGCAGATGCTGTATCAGTGGGAAGTCGGCCGGGTCTCGATGCTCGAGGTGCGGCAGACCTTCTGGACGGGCCCGGCATCTGAAGATGCGATTCCTGAAGCGAATCGGACTTTCGCGACGGCCCTGGCCGACGGTGTCGCGGCCCATGTGGCCGAAATCGATCCGATCATCACCGAAGCGGCCGAGCACTGGCGCATCGAGCGCATGAGCGTGATGGATCGGCTCATTCTGCGGCTGGCGGTGTACGAATTCCTGAAGCAGCCGGAGACGCCGGCCAGGGTCATCATCAACGAAGCGCTCGAGCTCGCGCGGACGTTCAGCAACGACGACGCCGTGCGCTTCATCAACGGGATCCTCGACGCGATCCGGAAGAAGCTCGAGCGCGAATGACGACGGTGTCCGAGTCCGATCAGGTAGTGCAGCGGCGCGCCAACCTCGAGGCGCTGCGCGCGCTTGGTATCGACGTGTATCCGCGGCGATTCGAGGCGACCACCACCATCGATGCGCTCATCGCTGCGCACGGCGCCACGGAGAAGGAGGCGCTCGAGTCCGCTGCGCTGACCACGCGTGTCGCCGGACGTATTCTTGCCATCCGCAGTTTCGGGAAGGCCACCTTTCTGGTGCTGTCCGACGGCAAGGCGAAACTCCAGATTTACCTGCGGCAGGACGCGCTCTCGGAGCGCGAGTTCCAGGTGCTGAAGCTGCTCGATTTCGGCGACTGGGTCGGCGTCGAGGGCAAGCTGTTCCGCACCAAGACTGACGAGTTCAGCGTCTGGGCGTCGACGCTCGAATTCCTCGCCAAGTGCCTGCTGCCGCTGCCGGAGAAATGGCACGGGCTCACCGACGTCGAGACACGCTATCGCCAGCGCTACCTCGATCTGATCGTCAGCCCGGAGTCGCGCCGGGTGTTCGAGGTGCGCAGCCGCGTGGTCTCGAGCATCCGCGACTTCCTGATCGCGCGCGGCTATCTCGAGGTCGAAACGCCGATGATGCAGACGATTGCCGGTGGCGCGCTGGCGCGCCCCTTCGTGACGCACCACAACGCGCTCGACCTGCGGCTCTACATGCGCATTGCGCCGGAGCTGTACCTCAAGCGCCTGACTGTCGGCGGGATTGAGCGGGTGTTCGAGATCAACCGCAATTTCCGCAACGAGGGGATCTCCACGCAGCACAACCCCGA
>CANJYC010000053.1 GCA_947478985.1 Acidobacteriota bacterium
AGGGGAGTTCGGCCGGTTTCAAGGCCAACATGGCGGTGATTGCCCCGGGCGGCGTCGTCGGCCGAATCATCATCCCGACATCCCGGGCATCCAAGGTCCAACTCCTGATAGACCGAAACGCGGCTGCGGGCGCGATCGTCGAGCGATCGCGTGCCCAGGGCGTCATTACCGGCACAGGTGCGGACCGGCTCCGCCTCGAATATGTCCCCGGGACGGCCGACGTGAAGATTGGAGACCGGATTGTGACATCCGGCATTGACGGCATTTACCCTAAGGGTTTTGTCATCGGTCAGATAGAATCCATGCAGCGAGGGGCTGGCGAATTTACGGCCATCGTGGTTCGGCCGTCGGTGGATTTTTCGGCGCTTGAAGCTGTGCTTGTCGTGATGACGCCAACCGCATCCGAGGTCGCTGAACAGCCCGCACTCCCGGTCGTACCTGCGCCGCCAGCGGACGCGCCGCAGGTGCCGCGGCCGTGAAATCGGCCCGCGTGATTCTCGCCATCGCGCTGGCGCTGGCGTTACAGACGACGCTGGCGCGGTTCGTCGTCGGGGGCAGCGCGGCGCTGGACCTCGTGCTCGTCGTCGTGGTGTACGTGGCGCTGACGTCTGGGCCGACAACCGGGATGCTGGCCGGTACGCTCGCCGGCATTACCCAGGACGCGCTGTCCAGCGGAGTGATTGGTATCGGAGGGCTGGCGAAGTCGATCGTGGGCTTTGCGGCAGGGGTCATCGGCCAGCAGTTCATCGTGACCGCGGCGCTGCCCCGGTTCGTGATGTTCCTGGGGGCCACGGTCGCGCATGCGGCGGTGTTCATGGGGTTGTACGTGCTGCTGGAACTGCGGTCGTTCCCAGCGCCCTGGACCGCTATTGCCAGTCAGGCGCTGGCGAACGCGACGGTCGGCATGATCGCATTTACCGTCATCGAGTCGCTGCCGGGTATCGTGGAGCGGCGGCGTTCGAGACGGGTGAGGCACTAGGCCGGGCATCCCGGCCTGCAGGATTCAGTTATGGCTGTCGCAGAAGACCGTCGGCGCATCACCTTCCGTCTCGTCGTCCTTCAGGTCGGCGCGGTGGTCGTGTTTGCTGCCCTTGCGACCAGCTTCTGGTTTCTGCAGATTGCCCAGAACCAGAAATTCGAGCAGATGGCGGAGAACAACCACCAGCGGACCCTCGCCCTGCGGGCTCCGCGCGGGGTGCTGTTCGACCGCCAGGGCAAGGTGCTCGTCGAGAACCGTAACGCGTACTCGATCTCGATCGTACGGGAGCACACCAAGGACCTCGACCGCACGATGCGGCTGTTGTCCCAGGTTGCCGGCCTGGATCCCGTGGACGTCAAGCGGATTGTCGACCGGCACCGTGGCGAGCCGGCCTATCGCCCCATCGTCGTGGTGGAGGACGCGTCCCTGGCCCAGGTCGCGGCGATTACCGCGCGCCGGCTGGATTTTGAACTGCCGGATGTGGTCGTCGAGGAAGTGCCGACGCGGCGGTACCCGACCGATGCACTGGCCGCGCATCTGTTCGGCTATGTCGGTCAGGCCAGCGACACGCAGGTCGGCGATGGTATTTCGCAGGGGGCGATCATCGGACAGTCCGGGGTGGAGCGCGTCTACAACAAGCTCCTGATGGGGCAGGATGGCGCCAAGGTGGTGGTCGTCAACAGCATGGGGCGCGAGATCCGGACGATTGACGAAGTCCCGCCGGTCGAGGGGCGCCGGGTGCAGATGACCATCGACTACGACCTGCAGAAGGCCGCGGAAGATGGATTTCACAGCGCGGGGTTCAATGGCGCGGCGCTGATCATGGATCCGCGCAACGGCGAGATCCTGTCCTACGTCAGCCTGCCGGCCTACGATCCGAACGCGTTTGCCGCGGGGATCGACCGCGCCACCTGGGCGTCGCTCAATACTGACAAACTGCACCCGCTGCAGAACCGCGGCATCCAGGGACGGTATTCACCAGGCTCGACATTCAAGATCGTCGTGGCGGCAGCAGCGCTCGAGGAAGGCGCCATCACGCCCGACTTCACCGTGAACTGCACCGGCGGAGCGACGTTCTACGGGCGCTATTACAAGTGCTGGAACAAGAACGGCCACCATGTGGTCGACTTGCGCCACGCGCTCGAACAGTCGTGCAACGTGTACTTCTACACCATCGGCAACATGCTCGGCGTAGACAAGATCCACAAGTGGGCGGAACGGCTCGGCGTGGCGGGCAAGACGGGCATCGATCTGCCGAACGAGCAGGAGAGCCTGGTCCCCTCGACCGAGTGGAAGCTGCAGCGCACGGGTGAGAAGTGGTACGCGGGCGAAACCATTTCCGTGGCAATCGGCCAGGGGCAGGTGTCGGTGACCCCTGCCGGGATGGCGAAGATGATTGCGACGGTGGCCAACGGCGGGACACCGGTGACACCTCACGTGATTCGGGCCGTCGATGAGGGCCAGGGCTGGAAGATGGTGGGCCCGCCGGTCATCGCGGACCAGATCGCGTTCCGTCCGGACACGATGACCGCGATCCGCGACGGATTGTGGATGGTGGTGAACGGCGCCGGCACCGGCGGTCGCGCCCGCATTCCCGGGCGTGATGTCTCGGGCAAGACCGGGACGGCGCAGGTCATTTCAAACGAGGGCAAACTGCGGGCGCGCGGCAGCGGCCTCGACCTTCGCGACCATGGCTGGTTCGTCTTCTTCGCGCCCAGGGACAACCCGGAGATTGCCGGCGTCATCTTCGCGGAGCATGCCGAGCACGGCGCGCTCGGCGCGCCGATCGCGAAGCACGTCATCGAAACCTACTTCGCCAAGAAGGAAGGCACGCCGCTGCCCACGCTGGTGCCGAAGATCGCACCATCAGGGGCCGACGAGGAAGACCCCGATTCGCCGGCGGTCCTGCCGTCCACGAACCTCGATAATCAGATTGCGGCGAACCCGGCTCCCGCTCCCAATCTGCGTGCGGCGGCCAGGACCCTGGCGCCGGGGACGAACTGATCGTGTTCGAACGCAGACTCTACTACCACATCGATTGGGCCATGCTGGCGGCGCTGATGGCGCTGAGCGCCATCGGTCTGGCCAATATCTACAGCGCCACGGGTGGTCCCACCCCGATCTTCACCACGCAGATCTACGGGATCATTCTCGGGCTGATTGCGATGGTGGTCTGCCTCAGCCTCGATTACCGTGCGCTCGCGGACAAATCTCACTTCATCTACATCGGCGTGGTGGGTCTGCTCCTGTACGTGCTCATCTTCGGTGTCGTGCGCGGTGGATCGCGTCGCTGGATTGATCTCGGTCCATTCAATCTGCAGCCGTCAGAGTTCGCCAAGGCGGCCCTGGCGCTTGTTCTTGCCAAGTTCTTCGGCGAGAGCCGTCGCGGCGGCGCCGTGACGCATGTCGAACTGCTCATCGCCGGCGCATTGACCGCGGTGCCGCTGCTGATCATCGCGCGGCAACCTGACCTTGGGACGGCGGTGACGCTGGTCCCGGTCGCCTTCGCTGTGGCGTACGTGGCGGGGATGCCGATGCGGATCTTCGGCGTGCTCGCGCTGGTGGGGCTGCTGGCTGCACCGGTGGCTTGGAAATTCGCGCTCCAGGATTATCAACGGGAGCGCATCTCAACATTTCTGGACCCTTCGCAGGATGCGAAGGGTGCTGGCTATCAACAGATTCAGGCCCGCATCACCGTCGGTTCCGGCGGGTTATGGGGGAAAGGGTTCACGCACGGGACGCAGGGTCAGCTGCGTTTCCTGCCCGTCGCACATAACGATTTCATCTTCTCGGTGCTGTCCGAGGAACATGGATTCGTCGGCGTCCTGGTGGCGCTGGGGTTGTACTTGTTCGTCATTCTGCGCGCGATCGAATCGGCCCGACTCGCGAAGGACCGATTAGGGGCGTACTTGGTGCTCGGAGTGCTGGCCAGCTTCGCGTTCCAAGTCTGCTACAACATTACGATGTCGGCCGGCCTCGCGCCGGTCAAGGGTTTGACGCTACCGCTCATGAGTTACGGCGGCTCCTCCATGATTGCTACCCTGGCGGGGTTCGGCCTCATTCTCAACGTGCGGATGCGCCGTTTTACTAATTAGGCAGGCGGGCCGCTGGTCCGCCATTTTGAGCTGCACATGATTGCGCTGTTCTACTGGATGCTGCTGTCGTACCTCCTGGTACGCGCCGCGGAGATCCGCCCGGCGCCATGTCTGCCGCTGCTCCGGAGCTTCGGGCATGACCAAGGAGATGATCATCTCCTCGAGCGCCCACGAAACACGGGTCGCTATCCTCGAGGAAGAACAGGTCGCGGAAATATTCATCGAACGGGAACGTCATCGCGGAGTCGTCGGCAACCTCTATAAGGGGCGCGTTTCCAAAGTCCTCCCGGGCATGCAGTCGGCGTTCGTGGACCTCGGTCTCGAGCGCGACGGCTTCCTCTATGTCTCCGACGTGGTGGCCACGTTCGAGGAGTTCGACCGTCTGGAAACGGACGATGAGGACCCCAAGCGGGCCGGCAGCGGCAATGGTGGACGCCGGGACCGGGAGAAGGGGCCTGAGCCGAAGATCGAGGAACTGCTCAAAGAGGGGCAGGAGGTCATCGTCCAGGTGGCCAAGGAGCCGCTCGGGACCAAGGGCGCGCGTCTCACCTCGCATGCGACGATGCCTGGCCGTTTTCTGGTCTTCATGCCGACCGTCGACCATGTCGGCGTCTCCAGGAAGATTGATTCGCGGGACGAACGAAGCCGCCTTCGCGGCATCGTCCGGGAGTTCCGCGAGCAGACCGGATTTTCTGGCGGGGTCATCATCCGCACGGCGGCCGGCGGCCGTCCCAAAGAGGACATCGTCTCGGACCTGAGCTACTTCCACAAGGTCTGGACCGACATCCGTCAGAAGTCTGAGACGTCCCGCGCGCCTGCCGTGGTCTACCAGGAGCAGAGCCTCGTGGCGAAGCTCCTGCGCGACCTGCTCACCGAAGAGTTCTCGGCCATCCGCATCGACAACGAGATGGAGCACCGGCGCGTGCTCGAGCTGATCGAGCGCATCATGCCGTCGCTTGCGCCGAAGGTGAAGCTCTACGAGAAGGAATACCCGATCTTCGAGGAGTACGGCGTCCAGGCGGAAATCGACAAGGCCCTGCGCAGCAAGGTCTGGTTGAAGTCCGGTGGGTCGATTGTCATCAATCAGACCGAGGCGCTCGTCGCCATCGATGTCAATACCGGCCGCTATGTCGGGAAGAAAACCGCCGGCCGCCTCGAGGACACCATCCTCAAGACCAACCTGGAAGCCGTAAAGGAGATCGTGCGGCAGATCCGGCTGCGCGACTTGGGCGGCATCATCGTCCTCGATTTCATCGACATGGAGGACAAGAAGAACCGCCAGAAGGTGCTCCAGACTGTGGAGCAGGAACTGCGCAAGGACCGCGCGCCATCAAAGGCGCTGCAGGTGTCCGATTTCGGCCTCGTCATCATCACGCGCAAGCGCGTCAAGCAGAGCCTCGAGCGCGTGTTGACGGAACCGTGCCCCTATTGCGTCGGGAGCGCCGTCATCAAGTCGAGTTCGACGATCTGCTACGAGATTCTCGCCGAGGTGAAGAAGATCAGCGGCGACTTCAACGGCCGGAGCCTTGTGCTGCGCGTCAATCCGGACATCGCGCGTGCGCTGCGCGATGAGGAGCGAGCCGTGTTCAAGGATCTGAAGCAGTCGCTCGGGAAGGACATCACGCTGAAGCCGGACGTCCAGCTTCACCACGAGCAGTTCGACGTGATGGCTATCGGCTGACGGATGCTGGGGCCATACGGCTCCAGCGGTTGCCATAGAGGCGGTAGCAGACGAAGAGCGGAACCGCAGCGGCCGGCAGCCAGATCCACGCGCCGTTGACAATCGCCAGTGCCGCCAGCACCGCGATGGCTGCAGACGCCAGGTAGGAAGGCGCGGCCCACCAGAATTCAGGGCTCCACGCCTCGGCCAGTGAGACCTGCGAGGTGGCGGCTATGGCGCCGACCACGAGCGTGGTGTTGACGATGTAGTAGGTCGCGACACTGGCCGTCAACGGCAGCAACGTGGCCGTCAGTGTGGAATCGGCGAGATGGCCGCCAAGGCCACGCCACACCATGCCTGCCAACTCGATGGCGATCGTGACCGTCGCGGCGCTGAAGGCGGCACGGTGAATGGGTTGCCGGTTCTTCACGCGAATCGTGCATTGCAGCACGACGGCAATCGCGCCGAGCCACAGCGCCAATTCGAATTCCTGAAGGATGAGGGCGACGAAGTCGACGGTATACGCCATCGTCATCGTGGAGGATCCGTACCCGAGCGGCAGCCGCAGCTTGAAGACCGACAGGAACGCTGTGGAGGCCAGCAGCGCGCACGTCAGGTTCACATTGGAAACCTCCGGCATTGCGGTGTACAGCAGCACGGCACCTGCTGCAATCACAGAACCGACGTAGAGGTTCGCGGTTGAGGAAGTCATCGCCAGGGTCCGGTGGCTATCTCATTTGTTCGATATGAGCCAAGCCTGCCTAGTCGCCCCAGACGATGTGGTCGTCGTCGCCCCAGACGATATGGTCGTCGTCTTCGCCCCAGACGATGTGGTCATCGTCGTCACCCCAGACGATGTGGTCGTCATCGTCGCCCCAGACAATGTGATCGTCGTCGGTGCTCCAGACGATGTGGTGCCCCCAGGAGAGAATGGAATCCAGGACGAGACTTGTGCCCTGGATGAAGTTGTCACCCCAGACGATGTGGTCGTCATCGTCGCCCCAGACGATGTGGTCGTCATCATCGCCCCAGACGATGTGCTGCGCCCAGGCCTCAAGGCTCCACAGCGCCGTATCGCCCCAGACAATGTGGTCGCCCCAGACGATGTGCTGGCTCCACTTCAGGTAACCGTTACCGGTGCCCGGCAGGTAGGTGTACTGAACGATACCCGTTTCGAGCCACGGCGTGCCCGCGGGCGCGGTTGGCTCAATCGCGGTCGTGAGCGCGATGGCGCCCGCTGCGTTGATGCCTCCCGTGCCCTGCTCGAGAGCGGAGGGCGTCGACAGGTCTGCGTCGGGAAGCGGAATGGCGGTGTACTGGAGAATCGCCTTGATGGTGTTCGGGGTCAGAACCGAGTTGTAACCTTCGTTCCTGCGATTGGCTTCAATCATGTCGGCCACGACACCCGAGGCGACGCCGGCCGCCATGCTCGTGCCGCTCAACTTGATATAGCCGGGGTAATCAACGCGCAGTTCCGGTCTGGAGCCGAGGGTCGAGGCGAAGGTTCCCGTTGCGACAAGTGCCTGGCCAGGCGCAATGATGTCCGGCTTGGAGAAGCCGTCGTACCAGGTCGGGCCGCGTGAGCTGAACGGAGAGACTTCGTCGTCGAGGCGCGACGCGGTCGACTTGTGGCGGAGCGAACCGACCGTCAGGGCCGACGGCGCGTTGCCCGGCGAGCTGATTCCCGCATAGCCGATTTCACCAGTCACGGGGTTCATGCCGTAGTTGCCCGCGGCGACGACAACCACGATGCCAGCGTCCACAGCGCGTTCAACGGCCTGCACCAGCGGATCGGTTGCGGCTGATTCGAAGATCGGGTGACCCAGCGACAGGTTGATGACGTCGATGCCGAGCGCCGCTTTGTTGGTCCTGGCAAAATCGATGGCTGCGATGACATCGCTCGTGTAGCCCGCACCTGTGGCGTCGAGCACTTTCAATCCGATCAGGCGCGCGTTGGTGGCGGTGCCCACGTACTTGCCGGAAGAGCTGGCGCCCGAGCCCGCGATCAGGCCCGCGATGTGCGTGCCGTGCCCGTAGCCGTCCGTCGGCATCGTCGCGACGGCAGCGCCGCTGGTGAAGTCATAAAACGCGCTGATGCGGCCGCGCAGGTCGGGTGTTTGCGCAATGCCGGAATCGATGATCGCCACACCGACGCTGTAGCCGGTGTTCATTGAGGACAAACCAAGCGTCGTGCGCAGCTTCTGGCCGTCGTAGGTTGAGGCGGTCGTGGAAGTTGACGTCGTGGTCGATGTCGTCGTGGTCGTTAGCGTCGTGGGGGATGTGAACTGGTCGGTGTGCATCCGGGCATCAACCGAGATACCGCGGACCCGCTTGTCCTTGATGTAGGCGTCGAGCTCTTTCGCATCCATTTCTGCGGAAAAAGCCCCGGCGCTGCCAAGGTCACGCTTGACGCGGCCCGTCTTGCCTACCCGGCTCTTCAGGGCTGCGCTGGCGCCGGCGTCGTGGCTGATGATGACGCGCAGGCGCTTGCCCGCCGGCACCCCTTCGCTGACCTCTTTGTCTGCTTTGCCGCCGCGGCGGATATACGCGTCCTGGGCGAGGGCGGTAGAGGCGCTGATTGAGGTTAAAAGGACGGCAAAACAGACAACTGGCTTGAACATGGTGTCAGTTCAAGTGGCAAGGTGGCTGCCAGCTGGATCTGGCCGGATTTCACAGATCGGCTATCCGACATGACGGATAGCCGACAGGAGGCCTGTCCTGATGCGAGAGCACGGATTTTCGAACCATGACCGAGGCCAGCCTGTTTTCACGGTTTATTACGGTGTCGATTGGCCGTCTGCGTGTGACAGGAATCCGACACTATCGGGAATCTGGCAGTTATGCACTTTGAAGAATTTACAGGCAAATTGGTGAATCTCTAGAAACGACGAAGGGGGAGTCCGGTCTCCCGGGCTCCCCCCTCTTGTTAGTCCGCGACGAGGCCTAGACCGTGGCTTCGCGCCGTGCCGGTGAGGCACTTGCGAGCAGCACCTGAGCCATCGCCGTCCACCGCTGCTGATAGCTGCGGTAGACGACGAGGAGCGGCGACGCGGCGATGGGCGCCAGGAACACAACGCCGTGGAGCATGGCGATGCCGACGAGGCCGGCCACCGTGGCAGCCGCCAGGAACGCCGGGGCCGTCCGGAGGAACTCCGGGTTCAAAGCCTTGGACGAGTCGTGCGACGTCACCGCAATCGCGCCGGCCACCAGGCCGGTGTTGACCGCGAAGTAGGTGATGGCACACACCGCCAGGGGGAGCACGGTGCTGGCGAGCGAGAGCTGGGTCAGGTCGCCGCCAAGGGCGCGCCATCCCATTCCTGCCAACTGCACTGCGATGACGACCGCCGCCGCGCTGAATGCCGCACGGTGGATCGGTTGCTTGCGTTGCACGCGGACCGTGCACTGAATGAGGACGCCGATCGCGCCGAGGAGCGTGGCGAGACTGGCACCGTCCACAATCAGCGCGACGAAGTCGATGGTATAGGCCATCGTCATCGTCGAGACGCCGTAATTCCCGAGGGGCAGCCGCAGCTTGAACACCGACAGCAGCACTGTCGACGCCAGCAGCCCGGCCGCGAGCCAGGGGTTCTGGAGTTCGCGAGGTGCGAAGAGGACCAGCAGGGCGATACCTGCTGTGATCACCGCACCGACGTAAAGACGGGGCGTAAGTGATGGACTCATGGCTGTTTGCCTAATTCGTAAGGTTCAGCGCTTAGAGTCCAAATGACTGGATTACAGCTTCTCCCCACACGACATGGTCGTCGTCTTCACCCCAGACGACGTGGTCGTCCTCGCCCCACACGACGTGGTCGTCGTCTTCGCCCCACACCACGTGGTCGTCGTCTTCACCCCACACGAGGTGGTCACTGAGCGCCTGCACGTGCTCGAGCACGAGGTCCACGCTCTCGCCCCAGACAATGTGGTCGTCGTCCTCGCCCCACACGACGTGGTCG
>CANJYC010000054.1 GCA_947478985.1 Acidobacteriota bacterium
GGAGCCATCTCGTGCATCGTTACCGGACATCGCCCCGCACGCTGACGTACAACTGAGGAGAATGCGCATGAAGTCATCGGCAACTCTGCCGTCGCAGCTAGCTCTCGTTCTGGCGGCCCTGATCGGCGTGACGCTGGTCGCCGCTTCGCCGACGAATTCAAACGGCCGACCGTCGACTCGCGTCATCGATGGGCAGTCACGACGGACTGTCGCGCCGATGTTTGGCGAGACGTGTTCGTTCGACCCGCAGTCACAGCCGCAGCCCGTCAGCGTTTCCGTCCCCGTCAATCCCGTCACCGTCGCCCTGGCCATGCAGCAGGCCAAGGAACGCCCGGCTGCGTTTGCCATGCAGCAGGCGCCCGCGGCGCGGCCCGCCGCTCCGGCCGCTGGTCCGGTCTCGGTGCCAACCGCGGCCAAGAAGGCGCAGGTCGCAGCGCGTAAGGCGATGTTCCGGATTCACGACAAGTACCCGCAGTTCAGCGCGGTCGCGGTCGATGAGTCGCGCAACGAAGTGGTGATGGCCGACGAAAACCTCTTCCAGATGCTGGTCTACGATCGAACGACCAACACGCCGGCCAAGGCAGCGATGTCAGAGCCGAAGCGCCAGATCGCCGGGTCCGAGACCTTCCTCGAGCTGCAGTGCGCGGTCTACATCGATCCGAAGAACGGCAACATCTACTCGCTGAACAACGACACCGAGCGGCACATGACGGTGTGGGACCGCACGCAGAAGGGCAACGTTCCGCCGCTCTGGAAGCTGCACACGCCGATGGGCTCGTTCGGTCTCGCCGTCGATGAACAGAACGACCTGCTGCTCATCACCGGCCAGCGCTACAACGTGATCGCGGCCTACCCGAAAACGGCTCGTGAAGAGGACTCACCGTCCTGGATCATCTGGGGCGAGAAGACGATGCTGGCGGACCCGCACGGCATCGCGCTCGACACGAAGCGAAATGAGATTTTCGTCAACAACTTCGGCACCACGTCCAAGCAGCGGCCGCTCCGGCCCGGCGAGGACCCGCTGAAGGTTGCCACGGCCGGCAACAACCAGTACGACATCTACATCCCGGGGTCCTCGCACTTCCTGCCGGTCTCGATCACGGTGTATGACAGGAGCGCCAGAAATGATGCTGCGCCGAAGCGCATCATCACCGGTCCGCACACGCAGCTGAACTGGCCGACGGGCATGTTCGTCGATGCCGAACGCGGTGAGCTCTATGTCGCCAACGACGGCGGCACATCAATCCTGGTGTTCAAGACCGATGCAGTTGGCGACGCGGCGCCGATTCGCGTTCTGAAGGGACCGCACACCGACCTCGCCTACCCCAGCAGCGTGTATGTGGACCTGAAGAACGACGAGCTGTGGGTGGCCAACTTCGGCAATCACAAGGCCACCGTCTACAAGCGGACGGCCGAGGGTGACACGGCGCCGATTCGCCAGATCCGCAGCGCCCCAGAGGGGACGCCCGCTCCGTCGCTCGCCAACGTGCGCATCGGCTACGACACCAAGCGTGAGCAGATCCTCGCGCCCAACTGCGTGGCACATCCGCAGATCGCGATCTTCGCGCGGACCGCGAACGGCCAGGCTGAGACGGTGCGCCGGATCGAGGGGCAGACCACGCTCCTTGGCCGGACCCAGCACTCGATCAGCTACGACGAGATCCACGACGAAATCGTCGTCCCGCAGCCCTTCGCCGGCGCAATCCTGACGTTCCCGGGCGGCGCAAATGGCGAGGTGAAGCCGACCCGGATCATCCAGGGACCCAAGACCGGCCTGGTGCTCTCGGACGTGCTGGCCATCGACCCCGTCCACGGCGAAATCGTGCTCCCGGCTGGTCAGGGCAGCGGCACCATCATGGTGTTCGATCGTATGGCGCAGGGCGATGTCGCGCCCCTCCGGACCTTCGGCAGCCGCGCCGCCGGCCTCGGAGGCATTCCCTACGTTGACAGCCAGCACAATCTGATTCTCACGAGCTGCCGGCAGGGTCTCTGCATCTACGACCGCATGGCCAATGGCGACGCCAAGCCGCTGCGGATCATCACAGGTGGACCCAACAGTGGCACGACCGCGCCGGGCGACCCCGTCTGGATCCCGGGCACGCGCAACTTCATCGGGACCACCCGCCGGTTCGACGCGCCGGCGCGGAAGCCGGGCGCACCTGGCAACTACCAGTCCACCGAAGAGGCGCAGACCTTCCTGGCCGTCTGGTCCATCGACGATGACGGCGACGTGGCCCCGCGCTACACGATTGCGCACAACATCTTCAAGGAACTGCGCAACATCGCGGTCGACCCGAAGCACAAGACGGTGATCGCGGCCGACAAGACCAACAACGACATCAACACCTGGGACTTCCACGAAGCGTGGGAGACCTTTGCGCCGGCGACCGCGGCGCCGTATGTCCGGCCGGCAGGCCGTGGCCGCGGCGGCGATACCGGGCAGTAGCTCGTAGGCGCGGCTCGCCAGCCAGGAGCCGTGCGCGTGTGACAGGTGGGCCGCCGGTACCGGATCGAACCGGTTCCGGCGGCCTACTCCCCTCATCCCGGCGTCCTGCCGGGATAGCCTGAACCCCTTCGAAAATCGTACTATTGCGCCGTCATGCGAACCGTTCTCTGCGCCGTCGCGTTGTCTGTGCTGCTGCTGCCTTCTGACCTCATCGCGCAGGCGCGCCCGACTCGACCGACACGACCGGCACGGCCGAGCGCTCCCGCAAGACCCTCGGCGCCGGCGCCAGCCGCACCGGAAACACTCGTCGGCATATGGGAGGGCGACGCGCCGGGCAAGGATGGCCCGCAGCACATCGTCATGACACTGACCTATGACGGCAAGCGGCCGGGCGGGTCGATTCTGTTCCCCACGGCGGAGTTGGGGATCGAGGAAGCCACGTTGAGCGGGCGGAACCTGACGTTCAAGACACTACGCCGCGTGGGCGGCGAGGTCGTCATATTCAATTGGACCGGAATTACCAGCGCGGATTCGATCGCCTTCACCTACCAGGACGACTTTCGTCTGTTCCCCGCGCTCAAGATCACCTTCAAGCGCCAGCCGTAGCGTGAAAGGCGGCCTCCAGGCTGGGCGTCCCGCTATCGGCTAGGACTCGTCGGGCCGCCCGATCAGCCGGACGGCCTTGAGCGCGGCATTGCGGATCTCGACGAGTTCCTCGTAGTAGCGGTGATCCGGCGACGTATCCGCGATGATCAACTCGATGAAGCCAAGGATCACCTGGAGCTGATTGCCCAGATGATGCAGGGCCTCGCCTTCGACGCGGGGACGTTCAGAAGCCAATCCTCACCTCGCCGACGATCTGACGGCGCATGATGTCACCGAAGATGTGCTGCTGCACTTCCTGATTCGCCAGGTTGTTGCCTTTGAGAGTGGTGACCACTTTGCCACCGGCCCAGCGCAGCCCCACCGCGCCGTTCACGAGCGTATATGCGTCGGTCATCCCCGCATAACGCGCGTCGAGCACGTCCTGCCAGTACGCCTCATCCGTATAGTTCACCGACAGATTGCCGATCACCCGGGCGTAATTGAGGTTGAAGCCGGCATTGAGGCGATGGTGGGGCGGCAGGTTGGTTTCGCTGATCGGAAATCCGTCGACCTTCGGCTCGAACTGGTAGGAGTAGTTCGTGAACACGTTGAGATACCGGTTCACCGACGCATCCACTCCCAGCTCGATCCCTTTGTCGTCGATCGCCCCGAGGTTTCGGTAGCTGAAGCGCGACGGCAGCACCACAGGCGGCGTCAGGCCCGCAAGGATACTGAGCAGCACCGGCGGCAGCGGAAAGGCCGGCGGCGGCGCCGCTGCCGTATAGCTGCCGGTCTGCGTGAAGAAGATGCCGTCCTCGGTGTGATTCCAGTAGACCGCAGCCTGCAGCGTCGCGCGGTTGCGGATCGTCCCGGTATAGCCGACCTCATACGCCGTCATCGTCTCCTGCGTCAGGTCGGGATTGCCGACCGCCACGAGCGGGAAGACGTACTGCGCGGGGCCGCCGAGCGCGCGAAGATTGACCTCGTTGAGGATGGTCGTGTTGATGTTGTTGTTAATGTAGGACGGCGCGCGGAACGCGCGGTTGAAGGAGAGGCGGAACGTCTGATCCGCCGCCGGCTTGAGCAGGAGCGTGGTGCGCGGCGAGAACACGGCGTCACTGATCGACGAGAACTTGTCGAAGCGCCCGCCGACGACCCAGCGAACATGGTCGTTCAGGAAGATTTCGTCCTGCAGGTAGCCGCCCCCCTCGTTGCGATTGCCACCGGCGGGCGCAATTGAAATGTCGAAGGTGTTGTGACGGAAGTTGCCACCATAGGAGAACGCCTGGCGGGTGCCGATCGCCTTCACGTCGGTCGCCTCGACGTCGAACGTTTTGGTGTCGAAATTGAGCGGCAGCGGCAGTCCATTCGGACCGCGCGCGAGCAGATTGTCGGCGTTGCCGTTGAGCAGGTTCGTGAACGCCGCCACGCGCCGGCCGGCCTTCTGGTACCGCGCGGTGAGATAACTCATGTGCGACCCGCTGGCGATGTCGAACGGGCCGATGCCGCTGTGGATCATCCCCTCGGTGCCGGCCACGCCGCCGCTGACAGTGACGACGCCCCCGCCGGTCAGGTCGTAGTCGGCACGCGCGTCGAACTTCGGCTGAGCCGTGCCGCTGTTCACATATGGAGGGTAGGGAGTCTTGAATGTGTTCGGGATGACCCCAACGGGCCGCGGTAGCGGATCCTGAGCAAAATAGCCGGCCGAAATCTTGTACGCCCAGTGATCGTTGACCGCTGCTGCGTGCGTGCCGTTGACGTAGAAGAGCGACCCGGCCGACTTCGGTCCGGCGCCGCTCGTGTCACGCGCAAAGGTGCCAACACCCACTGTGAGCGAATTGCGTTCCCTCGCCGCGAGTTCTCTCGGGGTCCGCGTGATCACGTTGACGACGCCGGTCATCGCATTGGCGCCCCAGACCGCGGACGCCGGGCCGCGAATGACTTCGATCTGCTTGATCTCGCTCGGATTGGTCGGCACCAGGTCCCACATGACCATGCCGAAGAAGTCGAGGTAGACCGACCGGCCGTCAACCAGGGCCAGTTGGGAAGTGGACAGCGTGCCCGTGGCGCCGCGGCTCGTGATGTTCACATCTCGCGCCGAGACCTGCGAGACGTTGACACCCGGCAGGGCGCGAAGCAGGTCACCGACGTTGGTCGCCGGGGAATTCTGAATGGTTTCGGTGGTGATCAGGCTGACCGCAGCAGGTGCGTTGACCAGTTGCTCCTCGCTGCGCGAGGCGGAGACGACGACCTGCTCTTCGTAGGTGACGGCGTCATCACCGCCCGAGGGCGGTGCAGGAGTCGCGGGTGATGTCGGTTGCTGAGCCCGCGCCGAGGTGGCGGTCAGGGCAGCAATGAGGCACAAGGCGAAGAGACGCACCGTCATGGTCTATCTCCTGCGTGGCGCGCCCGGCAGGATTCGAACCTGCGGCCTTTGGCTTCGGAGGCCAACGCTCTATCCAGCTGAGCTACGGGCGCCTGTGTTGAGGTCTTGCCTGCGGGAACCTGGTGCGCCCGGCAGGATTCGAACCTGCGACCTACGGATTCGAAGTCCGGCGCTCTATCCAGCTGAGCTACGGGCGCGAAGACGGGATCATATCTCATCTGCGGTTTGGGACTTCAGCTCGCGTTCGGATAGAATGACTCGTCACGACGGCAACCCCAGCCGCGTCGGCAGAAGACCTGAATGGGCCGCTAGCTCAATTGGCAGAGCAGCAGACTCTTAATCTGCGGGTTGATGGTTCGATTCCATCGCGGCTCACCACTCCTTACCTGACAGGAGTGGCATCAGGCTCAAGAAACTCCCCTTCCCAGCGGGCCACGACGACCGTGGCCAGACAGTTACCGAACACGTTTACCGACGTGCGCACCATGTCGAGCAGCGCGTCGATACCGAGAATCATCAATACCGGCTCGATCGGCAGCCCGAACGACGACACCGTCCCCATCAGGATGACCAGTGCCCCACGCGGCACCCCGGCGACCCCCTTGCTGGTGAGCATGAGCGTCAGCAGCAGGACGAGCTGCTGTCCGACCGAGAGCGCAATCCCCGACACCTGCATCACGAACAGCGCCGTCAACGACAAATAGAGCGTGCTGCCGTCGAGGTTGAAGCTGTAGCCGAGCGGCATCACAAACGCGACAATCTGTCGGGGAACGCCGAGTCGTTCCATCGCCTCCATCGCACGCGGCAGCGCCGCCTCTGAACTGGTCGTGGCGAACGCAATCGACACCGGCTCGGCCACCGCCCGAAGAAAGCGCCTGATCGGCACGCGCGCCATGAGCGCCACCGGCCACAGCACCGCGAGGACGAACACCAACACCGCGGCATAGAACGTCACGATGAGCTGCAGCAGGTTCACCAGGACGCCGACGCCCATCTGCCCGACGGTGTAGGCGATGGCCGCGCCGACACCGATCGGCGCGAACAGCATCACCACCCGGGTGAACGCGAACATCGTCTCAGCGAGGCTCTCGGTGACGGCGAGCAGCGGCCGCCGCTTCTCCTCGGGGACCATCGCCAGACCGATGCCGAAGATCACGCTGAACACCACCACCTGCAGCATCCGCGCCTCGGAGACGGCGCGGGCGATGTTCTCGGGAAAGATGTCGAGCACGATGTCCTGCCACGTGTGCGGCGCCGACTGGGCCAGTTGCGTCACATCCACCGACGGCGGCAGGGACACATGGGCGCCCGCCTGGCTGAGCGAAATCGCCCCCCAGCCGATGAGAAGCGCCAGCGTGGTCACCACCTCGAAGTAGACGAGCGCCCTGATGCCCATCCGTCCGACCTGCCGCAGGTTCGAATGCCCGGCAATCCCCACCACCAGCGTTGCGAACAGGAGCGGAGCGACGACCGTACGGATGAGTCGGAGGAAGATCTGGCTGAGGACGCGCAGGTTGAAGGCCGCGTCAGGGAAGTCATGGCCGACTTCCGCTCCGACGGCAATCGCCACCAGAATCCACGTGGTCAACGACTTCCGGCGGACCGCCCAGGCCAGAAGGAGGCCGGTCGCGACCCAGCGCGCCAGCATTAGAAGAACGGGCGGCGGTGTCCACATGCCCGCATAGGTTATACTTCGATGTTCCCTGCCTCATACGTGTTCTCCACTGCGGAAGTGGCGGAATTGGCAGACGCGCTAGCCTCAGGAGCTAGTGGCCGCAAGGCCATCGGGGTTCGAGTCCCCGCTTCCGCACCAGCCTTCGCCCAGCCAGGGGCGAAGGCGACATACAAATTGGGTTCTGCATGGCACGAAACACACGACCAACGGCGGCCAAACGTGAACGCGAGAAGGCGCTGATCGAGCGCCGTCAGCAGAAAGAGGCGCGCCGGCGCGACCCGAGCAAGGACCGTCCGGATGGCGGGTCCCTGCCCGAGGGCATAGACCCCGACATTGCCGGCATCGTGCCCGGACCGCAGCCGCTCGCTGACTGGCAGATCGAAGACGAGGAAAAGGAAGCCTCGTCCTAAGTTCGCGACACCCCAACCGGCCCCAAAAAGGCGCGTGCTAGACTGACCGGCGGTCAGGAAGCTCCGCCCATCCTCACTCCGCACCAGACTCGAGAAGGGCACCTTCCGTTTGTGCATTCGCATCGCGGATGCAGGAGTGCGATAGATGGGTCGTAAACTCTACGTCGGCAACCTTCCCTACGAAACCAATGAAGACGACCTCCAGGCCCTGTTCGCGCAGGCGGGAGCCGTGGAATCGGTGAGCGTCATGCGCGAAAAAGAAACCGGACGCGCACGCGGATTCGCCTTTGTCGAGATGGTGTCCGACGAGGACGCCCAGAAGGCCATCACCGAGCTCAACGATCAGCCCTTTGGCGGGCGACGCCTCACCGTCAACGAGGCCCGGCCTCAGGCGCCTCGTGGCGGCGGCTTCGGCGGCGGCTTCGGTGGCGGGGGCGGGGGCGGTCGCAGACCGGGCGGCGGCGGGGGCGGGGGCGGTCAGCGCACCCGCTCTGAACCGCGCTGGTAACCTTCACACTGACCCAGGTCCGGCCTCCTGGCCGGACCTGGCACAACCCCACCTGCGATATAGTCCAACCGATGACCGTTCATATCGTTAATCCGAGCCATCTCTCATTCGGCGTCGGCGTGATTACCCCCCGCTGGCTGTTCGTGCTCGCAGGCGCAACCCCTTCGCAGTTCGGCGATCCCCGCATTACCGATGAAACCCTCGAGCAGTTCGAGCTGGATTCGGTGAAGGCAGGCGACGTGGTCGGTATCGGCATTCATACAGGCAATGCCCTGCGCGGTTACGAGCTCGGCACGCTCGCTCGCGCACGTGGAGCCACGGTGGTCTACGGGGGCATTCACGCCACGCTTTATCCCGACGAAGCCCGCGATCTGGGCGGCGCGCATGTGGTCGTCAAGGGCGACGGCGACGTCGTGTGGCCGCGCGTGCTGACCGACATCGCGGCCGGCGTGGCCCAGCCGCTGTACGACGGCGGCCGTGTCGACGCGGACAATTTCGTGGCCGCACGCTGGGATCTGCTCCCGGAGGGACGCTACATGTGGGGCTCGGTGCAGACCCTGCGCGGCTGCCCGAAGCACTGCTCCTTCTGCTCGGTCTGGCGCACCGATGGCCAGAAGCCGCGGCAGCGCGGCGTGGATGCGGTGGTCGGCGAGATCGTCGAACTGCGGCGCCGCGGCTACCGCTTCGTCGCGCTCGCCGACGACAACTTCTATCCCGTCACGCTGACGGACCTCGCCCAGGCGAAACGCCAGAATAACGCGGCGCGCCTGGCGGAACTCGAATCAATTCGCCGCGAGCGCTTCGAGCTGATGAAGCGGCTGGCCATGCTGCCGCGCGACATGATCTTCTTCACCCAGATCACCATGGAGGCCGCCGAGGACCCGGAATATCTCGCGGCGATGAAGAAGGCGAATATCAAGGGCGCACTGGTCGGCGTCGAGGCCGTCACCAAGGAAGGTCTCAAGGACGTTTACAAGGGCTTTAACGAAGCGGGCGATGACCTCGTCGCGCGCCTGCGGGCGTTCCGCGCCGCTGGCGTCCACGTGCTCGGCTCCTTCATCTTCGGCCTGCCGAGCGACCGGCCGTCAACCTTTGCGGCCACGCAGGAAGTAGCGATCAAGGCGCAGCTCACCTTCGCCCAGTTCGTGATGCTGACCCCCTATCCGGGCACAATCGACTTTGAGGCATGGGAGAAGAGCCTTGAGGGCAACGCGCCGAAAGTGGGATCGATTCCCATCACGCGCCACTGGCTCATCCCGCAGGATCAGCGCCCGAAGGTCTACACGCCGCACCCGGTGATGGGCCCCGACGAGATCCGGGCACGGACGCAGGGTGTGTGGGACGGCTTCTACAGCCTGTCCGCCGTCTGGGAACGGTCCAGCTGCGTACCGAACTTCAAGGGGCGTGTGGCGTTCATGCTCATCTCAAAGCTCTATCGCCAGATGTACGCCAACACCGGCATCGCCACCGACAGCGCCCGCGTCAATCGCGCGAACCGCTGGGCGCGACTGATCGCCAAGCCGTGCCGCCGCTTCTTCACGGCACGGCCGATGCCGGATCTGCAGATGCCCCAATTGCAGATGCCGGTCGCGCACCCCGCGAATTAGTAGACAGTAGGCGGTGGGGGCCCCCGGAAGTACCCGGGGGGCACCCCCCACAGCCCC